>JBDNHU010000127.1:0-7685 GCA_041688615.1 Mariniblastus sp.
AGGGGCGGTTTCATAAACAGCGTTCGTCGCACGACGAGCAAACAAGCCGCCTAGTAAGCCGCCAGTCTGAACGGTTTCACCACTGCCACCAACGCCGCAAGAACCATCTTGGCAATCGCCTGCACCGGAGTCAATAGCGACGTATTCGCCGGTTGACGCGACTGACGACATACCCGAACGAGCCGACAACTTGCCTAGCAAACCGCCGCCGGTCATTCCCGACCCTAGCATTCCGCCGGATCCCATTGCCATCGAACCACCGCACGAACCATCTTGACATCCACCCGCTGCTGAGCTGCCACAGCCACAGGCAGAACTTGATGCCACGCCCGAAGAGCAGCCACAATCCGCGGATGCAGAAGCAGCGCCACTGCAGTCACAGTCCGCTTTCGCTTGCGGGGAAACCGCACTGCTACAACCGCAAGCTGTTTTCACAGAACTGTCGCAACTGGGGGTTGCTACCGGCGACATGGCCGATGTGCACGAGGTGTCACAAGTGGTACACACGGCTGAAGTTTGACAGCCGATCGTACCGGCGGCTGCAACAACAGCAAGTGCTAAAGTCATCAAAACTCGCATGGCTCCGTCATCCTTTGTTTTCGCTGGGTCTAGCGGACAAAACCACCACATCGACTAAACGTGTGGGACGCTTAGCGCGGAATGCGTTCGTGATTTGACCGAGTATTATTCCTAACCTTGCTTGAAAATGCGGAACCATAATCCGTCATTGGTGCAAGGCCAATTTGGTGTCTACAATTCGTATCGTCAGCATTGTTAGGAAAATTGAAGAATTCGGCACAGCCGGTACAAACTGAAATGCAAAATCGCCAGGATCTTGTTAAACTGTTAGGATTAAAGCGGAAATCCAGAAGAAACCGAAGGCACCACTTACCCGTTTTGCCTAAATTCCAATCGTAAGCAGTCGGCAGATTTTTGATTTACCGACGTTCCACAGCGAAGCAAACATTATCTGCTGACTATGAATTCACCAAGAACTCAACTTAGCCTTCGAACTTTGCTGATTATTGTCACGCTAGTTGGCATCAGCATGATGATCGCTGGACTTCTATTAACCGGCGTGATCGGCGGCGCACCCGCTTGGGCACAACATCGCCTGGCTCTGATGCCCTTCATCTTCACCGGCGCAATGGCCCCGATTGGCGTTCCGATGCTGATCTATTGGGCCCTACGAATCTTGGACTGGATGGAAAAACGAAAACAGGGCGACACGTTTTAGTACTAATTTTAGTTAGTTCGAATAGGTTCAAATTTTAGGCTCGACGCGGTCGAATCCTATGCCCAACCCGACCTACGTTTGAACGCAAACGCATTCTATTTCTGCTGCGGTTGCTAAGTTTGCCACATTTGCAGCGTTTGCAGGGTTTGCCACTTTCAGTCGCCGGTCACATGCAGGTTTGAATCGCCTATAGCAATGTATCAATGTATCAATTTATCAATCGCCAACGAAATTGGCGTCACACCAACGCTTGTGCAATCAACATCAGGCGATCGTCCTTTGAACATCAGGGCTGGCTAGCAAAGAAAAACCGTTGCTATCATCAATCGATAGCAACGGTTAAGCAGGTCTAAGCGTTTTAGCTTCTAGATCGTTCTACAAAGTGGCTTGCTTCTGAATCACACATCTGGAAAGCCTCTCCACACTCGACCACTACTTGGCTTGTTCTGGCAACAGCTTTTCCAACACGGCAACCATGTTCTTGTCGGTTGGGCTAACGCCCGATTTGTAGCGCCCGACAACTTTGCCTTGACCATCGATCAGGAACTTTTCAAAGTTCCAAGATACCTTGCCGGCTTCCTTTGGCTTGGTTTCCAAATTGGTCAAATACTTGAACAAAGGTGCGCTGTTGTCGCCGTTGACTTCCACTTTGGCGAACATCGGAAATTCGACTTCGTAAGTCGATTTGCAAAACTCCAAAATTTCGGCTTCGGTGCCAGGCTCTTGACCCCCAAATTGATTACAAGGGAATCCCAGGATTACCAAGCCTCGGCCCTTATACTTTTCGTAAACAGTTTGCATATCAGCATACTGACGAGTGTACCCGCACTTGCTGGCAACGTTCACGATTAGGATCGTTTTGCCTTTGTACTTGGATAGCGAAACCTCTTCGCCTTCGATGTTCTTCACTTTGAAATCGTAAACGGATTTCTCAGCTTCCTGTGTACTGCTCTGGGAAACCGCTTCGTCTTGTGCATCAACACGATTTACATTCACGGCAAAAATCCCTAAACAAGCCCACGAAAATAACAAACAACTGCGCAACATTTTTTTTTCTCCGGTCTAATGTTTCAATAAACACCCAAACGTGCTTAACAACTGGCGATCCAAACACAGGCGACACATTATCGGCAGTACTTGGTTTTCTAGCAAGCGATGCTGGCCAATGATTCTTTCTCGGGGCAATCGACTTGGATGCAAAAATCCGACTCGCAGCCTTAGGTTAGTGGCCTGGGCGAGCAGTTGCTTGCGATTGAAATTTCAGAAATCAGATCAAAACCGCCGCGTTGGGGCCGGATTGCCTGTTCAGAACGACAGCAGCCACTTTCCGTCAATCTTTTCAAAACGGGCAAAAAGTGGTCCCTTTTCAAAGCTTTCACTTAAAAACTGGCCTTCGGCAGACCATTTATTGATGTTCTCTTGCAAGTTCTCTTGCAAGTTCTCAAGATCGGCAACCGCCAGAATGTGGACGGGTAATTGCGTCGTATTTTGCTCATACGGCTTGCTCCATTCCAGCAGTCGGGCCATCGCGTCGGCAGGGGCTTCAACCGCAGCAATGATCTTTGGATACTCCATAGGCATTGCCGATACCCGACGCTGTTGAATTCCATCAATGATCTGAAAATCGAATCCTAGCTCTTCAATCAGAGCCCGACCTTCGGTAATGACTTCCTCGTCTTCTGTCTTTAAGCAAGTCTGCCAAACTCGGATCGCCAATCCACTGACAATGGTATCCCGAGTCGCAGAGGTCATAAAACCGAAAGCGGTTTGATAATCTTTAGATCGCATTGCCTTCAGTAGATAATAGAAGGAAGTAGAAGGCGTACCGTGTTCCGGTCCGTTTAAAACCGACGCAGGAGCTTGCCGGTACTCGATCTTCTTGTCAAACGCCTTCTCATCGCAGCCAGCAAGGGCAATCGTCAAAACCAAAAGTAACACAGTCATTAGCCGCATGAGCATGTCCAGAATCAAGTTCTCAATTTTCAGGAACCACGAGCGCCGGTTCTGGGACCCATGATAACAAAGATTTCTTCGCCTGCCTTGGAATCCATCCCAGGCATTTGAAAGATTTCCAATCGCTAGCTACCGTTCGGCTCCGTCATCAAGACCGAACCACAGCCACAGACATTTTAGGCTTGCTCGGTTCCCATTTCATTTTGCAGCACCACCATTACCCGAAGTGCCTGGTGCAAGATGGCTCCGGTTTGCCTTCGAAATAATCGCATTGCGTAAGGCTTTTGCTTCCGGGCTAATAGTTGACGCACTTCAGGAGTAACCTTAGCCAACAGACCTTCAATTCCCTGAACGCTTGAACCTCTTTTGGTCCACAGCCCAAACAGCTCGAAGAAGTTAAACATCACACATCCTCCTAAATAATTGCCCATCTTTGGATTAGCTGTGCATGAAGGTTAATTCGTTCCGCTGGCCGCGATATTTGTTACTTTGATGAGATTTTAGCCTGCTATCACTTTGGAGCTCTGTGGGAAAATGAGCAAAATGTAGCGGTTATCTGGGATTCAATGTCAACCAAAACAGCCATTTGGCCCGATAAAGGTTACTTAGAGCTGCCTATTACTTAGGTCGAGTGGATCCGCCAGCTTCGCCTAAGGCAAACCATTCAGGCTTTCAAGCCTTACGCAAATGCGGACGGATCGTTCCCCATCGATGTCCAGTGTTGATCGTTTTGATTCATGAATCCATTGCAAATCACCAACTTGGCTGCCACGTTAATTCCTACTGCTGTTCAGTCGGTGGGGAATCTATTAGAACGCAGTTCCGAGGCGTTCTCACAGTCATTTGCCAACCTGCTGGATGCTTTGCCCAGTGAAAAATCAGCGGAGGCTGCCAAGGCGGGCCAGAATCAAACGCCCCACAACGGCCAGGGAACCGCAGGCGACGACTTCGCAAGCCTGTATCAAAAGCTGAGTTCGCGGTTAAAAGAATTCTTTGGCGGTCAATGCGATGGGCAGGAAATCAGTTTCACCGTCCAACCCAATGGTCGATTCCAAGTTGAAACAGAAACGGGCGACGCCCAATTGATTGAATCGGCACTGAACCAAAGCCATGAATTGGTGGATTTGGCGGACGCGTTATTGCAAGCCAAGCAAGAGAAACTTTGGAATAGCCCATCTGCCGGACTGACAACGGCCCGGGCCTTCCCGCTTGAATTTCACGGGACGGACACCCCAGCAACCTTAAATTCTTCAAGTGATCAGCAAGTAAGTCTGAAGATCCAATTCTAAACAAATTCGACCCGATCGTTTTTCAGACTACTGACCGCTACTGCTGGGTTTCAATTCCACGATTAATTTATCTGCCGCGTCCCAACCACTCTTTATGCACTGCGGGATGCCGACCCCCTTGTAGGCATTGCCAGCTAAAGCGATTCGGTTCAAACCATTCATTTGATGGTCAATCGATTCAACTTTTTGCACGTGCCCCAAATGATACTGCGGCATGGCCCTAGACCATCGGATCACCTCACTAAATTCGGGCTGGCCTTGAAACGGAATCCACCTTCGGAAGTGCATTAAGGAAGCGTCAATAATTTCCTCATCCGTCCAGCCGAGGACTTCAGGATTTAAGGCTCCGCCCAAGAAACTTCGCGTCACCAAAGAATCGTCATCGCACCGCCCAGAAAATTTATTGCTGGAAAAACTGGTTGCAATCAATGGACTTTTCAAATAGCTGGGAACAACCATACCAAACCCCAGGTCAAGTCCTTCATTGGGAAACTGTGTTTTTTTGAACCTCGAAATAACGATCGCAGCACTGGCAAACTCGATCTGTGATAACAACGTGGCAACCATCGGATCCACTTGCTTCAGCAGGTCGGCCGCTTGCCACGAGGGAGTGGCCACGACAACCGCATCGAAAACTTGAACCTGACGCTGCTTCGGTGGCACTCGATCATCGTCTGCACTTAAGGCCGCGTCGTCCACATTCTCCAAAGCAACTTGCCACCCACCGGCAGTCGATTTAAGATCGACGGCCTTGACCCCCATTCGAAATTCCACGGACTGATCCTTAAGCCACTGCACCATGGCCTGAATCCAGTCCTGCATGCCGTTCTTCGGCGTCAGAAACAAGCCATATCTAGCGCCACTAGCCTTTTGACTGGCTTCACTTAGAGACTGACTTGCACCGCCGATCGAATCAGCCTTTTCCTCGGCGGCCGCTACCGCGTTGGATGCGCCTTGGGGATGCGCAGTCGAAGGTCTTGCGTCTGCCCCTTGAGCGTGCTTTGACTTTTCGGCGTGGCGCCTGCCCAGCAATAAACTCCCATAGTTTTTCTCCATATCTGCAAATTCGCTTAGCGCCGCTTGCATACTCAGCTTTGCGGGATCTGCGGTATAGATCCCCGAAACTAACGGCTGGATCAGGCGATCAAAGACCTGCCGCCCCCAATGCCGAATCGCAAAATCTTGCAAAGATTCGTCAAATGCCCCACCTGGGTAGAACTTGCGATTGGCGGTCGCAAACAGAGGCTCCAGCAGTACACGCAATTTCCCGCTAATGCTTAACAACGGGCTGCGCAAGATCCCTGATAATAGATTTGGGACCATGAGTGAGAAACCCGTCGGAACCGGCGAAGTACCTGTGCGGGTCGCCAGCAACGCTCCGCGACGTTTCTCATCCGTGGGAATCAGCTGATCTTGATAGCCAATCATTTCGCACAGGCGAAGCGCCCACGGCAACTTAGTCGTGAACATGTCCGCGCTTAATTCAACCAAACCGTCGTTAGCATAGCGAGTCTGCAACACGCCCCCTGCCTCAGGCCGACCATCACAAATGGTCACACTGGCCGTGGGGAACTCTTTGGCGATGCGAATCGCAGCGGATAATCCCGATATACCGGCTCCGATGACCAAAATTTTGCGTTCGCCAAGCCGAGTGTTCATGGGATATTACAACATCCTAAAAAGTGCCATACACATTCGCAGAACCGATTCGCCGCCCAGTTTCGTGACGACCTGCGGTACCGCAAGTCGCCGCCAAATTATACCTGCCCAGCCTTATCTACCAGCCCTAATCACCCCGGTTCAGACGTTTCCCAGTAAGGCAACCGTCGAAATTTCACGGCTTTGACACTCCAAAAGCAATTAATCGCCGCAAATGAGACTCCTCAAATTTGATCCACTCTGGATCTCCTCACGCGAAATCAAGCAGGCGGTCGATCATTTCGGTCTGAAACGAATTTATCAAATTTTTGCGTAAAACGAATTGTCGTTTCACCGCGGCGTGACTAACGTAGAGGTGTCTGAAGGATTATCGCGTAAGGGAGTATTGCACAACGAAGTTCTTTTTCCCCGATTTAAGACATGAAAATCCCACAACTTGCTAAATCACTCGCCACTCTTTTGGCATTACCCGTCTGTGGCACTGCGTTAACCGCAGGCGCGGTGTCGCTAGATACCGTTTTCGCAAGGAATTCGGTTGTACAGCAACCATCAGGATTGTCCCAGAAGGTTTCAACTTCGATCGCCTCTGGTGAAACCTCCGCAGCAGTGGCTCCGCAAGGTTTTAATCTTGTCGCGATTGACGCCCAAGGGAATCTTAACGGTCGTATTTTGGCAAGCGGGTCTGCCATGCCATCTGCCGACGTCACTTTGATCCGTTCGGGTAAAGTGGTCGCCAATCTTAAATCAGACGCCAGTGGCAACTTTCAGGCAGCAGCGGTTAAGCCCGGCATCTACACCGTTGTGGTCAGCGGAGTAGGTCATTATGCAGTCAGTGGCCTGAACGTTTTGGCACACGATTCAACGGCCCAATATCGGAAGGGCTCGTTAGAAATTGGTGTCTCGGAAGCCAGTGGCCGTTTGGTGCATGAATTGATCGGTCAGCGAAAAAGCCAGACCGCTTCGGCAGACACGAGTCAAGTGTCGTCATTGCTGTACGGCGAAAATGGGATCAGCCGAGAAGCCTCAGCGCCTCGAACACTCAAGGTTTCCAACTACCGCATTGCCAAATCGGCCAGTGGTAGCTTTGTAGGTCGATTGGCCATCGCGGACCAGTTGCAGACCAGCGATGCTTCGGCCATTACCGTTTACGTCTTAAAGAACAACGACCTGGTAAAGATGGCTCGCACTGACAAAAGCGGTGTATTTGAAATCGCTGACCTGGCTGCTGGACAGTACACATTGATTGCATCCAAGGGCGAAAACATGTTGGTTGCTGGATTCCAACTGACGGACGCATCTCGGGATGCACCCATCTTTACTTCGATTGTCCGACAGGACGAAGCGGAGCCTACCCCGACCCCACTGACAGAAGAATCGATCGAAACTGCCGAAAGCTTCGAGGGCATGCTGGCTCCGGAAGAAGACATGGAAGTTGTTGAAGAATTAGTGGAAGAAGAACGCGAAGAATCCATTGTGCTCGAACCAATCAATGGGCCGACTTTACCTTCCAACGATCCCTACTTCAACGGCGGTGGCTACGGCGGCGG
>JBDNHU010000128.1:0-2525 GCA_041688615.1 Mariniblastus sp.
GCTTTTGCTTTTGCTTTTGCTTTTGCTGGCGTGTTGATGCAGTTGTGGCGCTGAGTGTCCCTAAGTCTTGGCCGGAGCGTTTCGCTAACTGGATAGCACGAAGCGGTAGAGAAGTGCGGCCAGAACGGCACCCAGTAGTGGACCCATGACCGGCACCCATGCGTAGTTCCAGTCGCTGTCGCGTTTGTCTTTGATCGGTAGCAGGGCGTGCACCAAACGGGGGCCAAGATCGCGAGCGGGATTGATCGCGTATCCGGTTGTCCCGCCAAGTGACAAACCGATTCCAAAGACCAGCAAACCAACGGGCAATAGTCCAAGAGATCCCAGCCCTAACACCGGATCGGAATCAGATGGTGCTTCGCCTTGAACTAGACTGGGTGACACACTTAAAAAGATGGGCAGGATCAACGCGAATGTCCCAACGATTTCGCAGAAGAACGCTTGACCTGACTTGCGAATATTCGGCGCAGTGCAAAAACAAGCAAGTTTGGCATCAGCATCGTCGGTGACATTGAAATGTTCGCGATAGAAAAAATAAACTAGAGCCGAACCCATAATCGCACCGATGAACTGAGCCCCGATGAAACCGCAAGCTTTCGCGATACTCATTTCTCCAGCTGTCACCATCGCCATAGTGACTGCGGGATTAAGGTGTGCGCCACTGTATTTATTGGCACAGAAAGCCCCGACAAAAACAGCGATGCCCCAACCTGCTGCGATCACAATCCAGCCGCCATCGTGGCCTTTGGTGCGAGCGAGTACGACGTTGGCTACCACCCCGTTTCCAAACAGAACCAGCAACATGGTTCCAATCAATTCAGCGGTATAGGGAGACATCGGTTGGTTGATTCCTTCTTTAGGCCAGTGGTTCACAAGTTTAGGCAGGTGGTTCATGGGGGATGTAGTTTGCGGCGACGGACTCGAAAATCGCTTGTTGGTTTTGACACCACGATTCGTCTTGTTTCAATTCCACCGCCATCAACTTGGCGACGGCGGGTGCGATCTTCAAAGCGGCTGCGGCGTCAAGAAAAAGCGAGCGAGTACGTCTGGCCAAAATATCTTCAACGGTGCGGGCCATCTCATGGCGAACGGCCCAAATGATTTCTGATTTCCGAATCAGTAATGACTCGCACATCGGCTCAGAGAGTTCTGCGCTCGTCGATTCTAGCTCCATGATCGCTTGCAAATCCGCACCATAAAAACCGCGTGGGTCGTTCTCAGCGGGCGACTCCAGGTATCCATGCAGTTTGAGCGTTTGAGTCTTGCAGTTTGCGGAACTTAGGCTGGCCTCTGTGACTGCTCGGTCGACACAGTCCTCTGCCATTTTTCGTACGGTTGTCCATTTCCCGCCGGTGATCGTGATCAAACCGGATGCAGAGACGCGAATAGCATGGTCCCGTGAAAGAGACGCCGTTCGCGACGATTTGTCCCCTTTGACCAAGGGGCGAATGCCTGTAAAAACGCTCAGTACATTCTCGATCTGCGGAGCCTCCGTGAGATACGCTGCCGCCATATCGAGTAGGAATTGAATTTCATCAGCTTGTGGAACCGGTTCAAGCGTCGCCTCGGGAATTGGTGTGTCGGTCGTTCCTACAATGGCGTGACCATGCCAAGGAATAATGAAGATCACTCGGCCATCGGGAGTCTTGGGAACAATCATCGCGGTGTCCCCAGGGAAGAATGTTCTTGGCAAAACCAGGTGTACACCTTGACTGTGCGCGAGCATCGTTTCACAGCTGGCGTCATCCAGCTTTCGCACGCTGTCACAAAACGGACCTGCCGCGTTGATTACGCAGCGGGATTTGATTTGGAAGATTTCGTTTGTCTCCTGATCGATTGCCGTAACGCCGGTGATCGATCTCGCGTTACTTTTTGTCAGGTCGGTGACCGCCATGTAGTTCAGTAGACAGGCTCCTTGATCATGGGCAGTCCTTGCCATATTCAGCAGCAATCGTGCATCATCAAACTGGCCGTCGTGATAAACGACTCCGCCGCGAATCCCCTCACGGCGCAGCGCTGGGACAACCCGCAATGCCTCATTGGTCGAGACACCATACGACCGACCAAAATTGTTGCCGGCGGCGAAAAAATCGTAAAGCTTCAATCCGATCCCGTAGAAGAGGCGTTGCCAAATGCTGTGGCAGGGGATTAAGAACGGCATGTCATGCACAAGGTGCGGCGCGTTGTTTCGCAGCAACGTTCGTTCGCGAAGTGCATCGCGGACAAGCGTGAAGTTGCCTTGCCGCAAATATCGGACGCCGCCGTGTATCAGTTTCGTGCTACGGCTAGATGTTCCCTTGCCGAAATCAGATTGCTCAACCAATAAGACATCTAGGCCGCGACTGGCAGCGTCCATCGCGACTCCGACTCCCGTGGCCCCGCCTCCAATCACAACGATGTCCCATGGCGTGGTCCGGTCTCTCAACCGTTGAATCGAATCTTCGCGACTTATCCCGCTCGATATCACGAATCTGATTCCCATCCGCGCGAGCGTTGTAGGGCTTCGGACCATCGAGCTCGTCGCC
>JBDNHU010000129.1:0-2287 GCA_041688615.1 Mariniblastus sp.
ACGCAAGTCCAGACAGATCAGTCAGAGTACCCAATAAAACTTGGGACTGAAACGAGCGGTTGAAAATTAAAAACTCAAAGAGACGCTCCACCTCTGCGACCTTAACCGGGCTTCTTGAACAAATGCCTTGAACATCGGCGATGTTCCTATCGTCACTCTGCGATGTCAAAGCCTTATTGGTTATCCTGCGATTTTCACGCTGTCATTTCAGCCCAGAATTCTCGAACGTCCTTCAAAACCAAAGTTTTGTTTTCAAAACGGCGAGCGGCGTCGTCAGCCTCAGTTTTACCGAAATAGTAAAAAACGATTTCATCAATTTGATCGTTTTCAAGGATCTGTGTGAATAGGTGTCCGTCATTATACGGCGAGAGTCCAAGAATTGACAATTGTCCAGTTATTTTTTTGAGGCGGTCATGTGGATATTGTTCACCGTGCTCGAGATCAGGATTTTCAACTTTTCGTTTTATTGCCTCCTTTAGACGTTTCACCAAGACATTGGATTCATCCATCTCGTCGACATGTTTCTTGATGTCGGGATCGGTGCTATAGCCATCCACAAATTTCTGCATCGCGCTATTGGCAAGTGCAGCCTGATCCATCGAAAACGATTTCAGGTCACCCACATATGACACCAAGCATGTCGAATACAAATGGGGATAGTTTTCGTCCATTACCTCGCCATCAAGGAGATCATCTTCTAATTGATTTCGAAAACTATCTGGATCGTACGACTCGCTCAACACTCGAAATGAACCATGCAGGTGGAAGACATCGTTATTCGCAACTGCACCGATGTTTGAGTCATAATTTGTTGTAAATAGGGTCTCGTGTTCGTTGAGCCAATCGACAAATCGGGGCGGAAACGATTCATGGTACGTTTCGATATCCCCACCGTTAAACACGGAGTCGAGAAACATTCGACGCAAGACTCCACGGGAATTAAACCGTTCTGGATTCTGAATTCCGAGTTTATTGTGGGTGAGTTCGAACAGCAAGAAATAGTCCTCGAATCCGATCTCGCTAATACTGTATTCACGCCCTGTTTCGTATCGAGCTTTGAAATCCGCCAACGAAGCACGGTCGTAGGTGGTGAATACGTATTGGTCGTAATCTCCATTCATCGCTTTGCCATGTTCGCGCTGCAGTTGCTCAACGAAGTCGGCGCATTCTACTGGGTAAAGTTCGGACGGGAAGTTTCCGGAGCGCACGTTTTCGATCGCCCGCTGGATGATGTTACCGTTCAGGTATGCGGTTCCACCGAACTGAATCGCGACGCCATTTCCAATTAGAGCATGCTTCATATTTGAGCCGAGCAGGATAACGTTGGAAATCACCCGGTTGCCGCCAAGAGACTTTGATTGCAGAAAACGCCCGATCGGCAACTCGGGTGCATTCTTTTGTTCTGTGACTTGGTCACCGCAGTCGCAGTCCGAAGCAGCAGTCGCCACCGAATAGGATTGACGAACCGTTGCCGCAGTGTTTGAAGCGATGACGAAGCTCCGATTGCGATTCGATTGTATCAACGAATTGGCTGAGGGTGATGTCAGTCTCGCGAAAGCGAATCTGTTTGTCAGCATTTTCAGATGTTGTAGCGACGCTGATGAATCTCGGCAACCATTGCGTATTCTCGAAGTTATTCTCCCGGTCCATTTCAGCAAAAGTCAAGTCTGTTTTGGGAAGAACCAATGGACGTTCGAGTACACGCTCCGTTGTCTTTACCGGCGCGAGCACTGCCGCGACGATGACGGACAAAGTTACAATAGCGTAGGTTGCAAATGTGAACGCTCCGCGACCGCGTTTTGTCTCGCGTTTCGATGCGACGGCGACCACGACAATCCATGGGATGGCCATCAAAATGTGCCCCATCGGAATCGCAACGATGGCCACGGCTAACGCGATTGCCATCAGTACGTGTAGCGGTGAAACGCTTGGCATAGGTTGCGAGCCTTCTTAGCCACAGAACAACTTAATTATACAGGTTTGAACCTGTATATATGTTTATACCGGCTCGGTTTCTGCTAATATACTCGGTCGGCTGCTGCCAAACAAGCCTTCAATCCGCAGACATCGCTCAAATTTACTGACGCTGGGAAGCCCTGGCGATCTAGGCAAAACAAGGGGATTGGGTGGCTGATTGGCGCAGTTTTGGAACAGATCTGTCTGCATACACCAGGAGAATTGCGATGGTTGACGAGTTTGTCCGGCTTCTAAAATCCTATCCGGTTGGCGAGAATGACCGGATTAGCCACTCCAATGCCTCACTCCAATGCCTGGCACTGGTGTTGTG
>JBDNHU010000130.1:0-3544 GCA_041688615.1 Mariniblastus sp.
AGTGGTACCAAGTGAAGTGGTACCAAGTGAAGTGGTACCAAGCGCGGCTTGGTGTTCAGGTCCGTGAATTTAAGAGCAGCTGGGTTGTTGTTTGGGATTCCCAAAAGAAGCCAGTTGACTAGGTCCATAGAATAAGGTTGCACCCAGACGATGGCGAACGTGTTTACAGAAACGACTAATCGGTCGTGGTTTTCCAGAATCAAGAACTCCATTTTTGGGGTCTTGATCGGTATATTGCTGGTTCCAGGTTCGATGTTTCTGTTGTTTTGGAACGAATCTCGCGCTATCAACGAAACTTACAAACTGAATGAAGGCGAAGCGACGGTTGTCAAAGATGTTTCGCTTGACAAGATCGACGCCAGTTTGGAAGGGAAGTTGGTTCATGTTTCAGGATTAGTTGAAACCGACGAAATCTTGAAGGATGAAGTGTTTTCGGTCAATCAGCAGGGCTTGCAATTGGTACGTGAATTGGAAATGTACCAATGGGACGAAGATGTTAAGTCCGAAGAGCGTCGCGGATCGGGCGGAAGCAAAGAAACTAAGAAAGTCTACACCTATCAACTGGGTTGGCATCGCGACCGAAACAATTCCGAGTCGTTTACGATGCCTGAAAATCACGAAAATCCAAGCATGCCATTTCCGGCCAATCAGGTAATTGCCAAGGCGGTTAGACTGGGAGTGTTTCAGTTTCCGGAACGAAAAATCACGGAGATCGATAATTGGCAAGACTTCCAATTGGACCAAGAATGGTTTAGCGGTCTTTCGTCTGATCTGAAGTTGCATTCGGTTTTGGACGAGCAGAAATTGTACTATCGTCGTCCCGATAGTCGAGTCTTGGACGTAAGCAAAGATCAGGAGCAAGTTAATGTAGACGAAGCGAAGTTGGATTCAGCGCCACCTGAACCGATTGTCGACACGACTAAGGAAGCGGCAAGTTTGACAGAAAATATAAAAATGCCCGAAGTTAAGCCTGAAGTTAAGCCTGAAGTTAAGCCTGAAGTTAAGCCCGAAGTTAAGCCCGAAGTTAAGCCCGAAGTTAAGCCTGTGTCGATTGATACCGCGACGCCGAAGTTGGGCGACGTTCGAGTCGGTTTTCGCTATGTTCCCAATACCGATGTCACATTGATTTCGGCCCAGCATGAAAATAGCTTTCGCCCTGAAGTGACCAAGCATGGCGAACTGGAATTAATGGAACTGGGGATACTGTCCGCCGACCAGGTTTTTCAACGAGCCCACAACGCCAATTCGATGTGGACTTGGATCTTAAGATTCGGCGGTTTCATTTTGATGGGTGTGGGATTTTGTATGATCCTGCAGCCTTTGGGGGTTGCGGTGGACATTGTTCCATTCTTGGGGGGGATCGCAGGTTTCGGGATCGGAGTGCTTGGTTTTGGGACCGCGGCAGTCCTCTCTTGTTTGACGATTGCCATTGCGTGGATTGTGGTTCGCCCCGTGTTTGCGGTTGCGTTGATTGTGGTGGCCATTGGAATGATCGTGTTGTTTGTAATGTTCAGAAAGTCTAAGAAGGTGGGCCATGATCACGGTGTCGAAATCGTGCGGTAGCGGTGTCCAGATGGTGCGGTAACTGGGTGGGTCCGGTCCGTTATCCAATCAGCCGTCTGAAACCTGGGGCGGTGGTTTTGGATGAAGCAAACTACCGGCCACCGATTGATGGTCCAACCCGTTGCAGCAAGGTCATTGCGGGGAACTGAAGTTAACCGTTTCCGTCAGTGATTTTACTTGATCGGTTGGGAACGCTACTGTCCAAAGTGCAAACCCGAGTCGAAACGCGTGTTTAATGGTCTTTTGATGACCTCGCCAGGCAGTTTGGCTGCCATTTATTTGAATGCTTGATCTCGAATCGTTGAAGGCGTAAAGGAATTGAGCTAAGCTAAAACTCAGATACGGGGCTTTTTGGCCGAAGTTATGTTTCGTGTGTTCAGTTTTGAAGGATGGAGATTTCTTATGAAGCTTTCTTTGTTGCTTGCCGTGGTCGCGATGGCGACGGCCCTTTTGCAAGGCACGGTGGGGCGTGCGGACCTGGTGAATTTCACCGTCGATAACACTCAGTCTTTTGTGAATGTTACCTTGGCGGGTAGCGGGCCTGAATTTTCTCGCACTTCCGGTACATTGACTTTAGATCTAGGGTCATTGGATGCGCCGTTTGGAACGGGTCAGATCACGACATTGAATTTGTTGCTGAACGACGCCATGAATTTTGGTTTGGGAGGCGGAGCTGTGACCGTCTCGACGGCTGCTGATGATGTTGAGATCGTGCTTTACACGCCTGGCAGTGCCGGGAGCTTCTCCGGAGATTTGTTCGATCAATTGGGGAACGAGGTTGGGCTGACGGGAACTGCTAATATCTTGGACCCACTGGGCTTGGTGGGCGGAAATGACACGTTAGATTTGTTCACTTTGCCAACGTCCTTGATTGACTTTAATTCGGTCAGTGTGACTCGTTCGGGCAACCAATATACGTTGACGGTGGATTACGAAATTGATCAAGTACTTGTTTTGACTGGTGGCCCTTATCAATTGAATCTAACCGGTACGATTGTGGCGACGGCATTTGCTGCGGTTCCAGAACCCAGTTCCTTGTTGGTGCTGGCTGGGTTGGCAGGAGTCGCTGCGGCCAGAAGGCGTCGCCGATAAAGGGCGGTTTTTTGAACGAAGGGTGCCTGGTAGACGAAGGGTGCCTGGCACCTTTGTTTGGGTATACTTTTGGTTGGGTATACTTTTGGGTTGAAGCACCTTTAGAATTGGGTACTCTTAATTTCGGGAGTAGAAGATCGGGTAAAATACAGTTTTACTCTTTAAATCTGGGCGGCAACGCCAACACTTTGTTGTGATCTATTAACCTCGATGGTTCTTCTTGTTTGAGAATGAACGATCGGGTTTTTTTATTTGCCGATCATATTGCGGTAAATTTCGATGGTTTCCTGGACCGTGGTTTTCCAACTGTAACGGGCCAGCGATGTTTGCCCGCGTTGCATGATTTGTTGGCGAATGTCGCTGTGTTCGACGATTCGGGTGACCGCGTCCGCGATAGATTCGGCCTGATAGGGATCAAACGGTTGAAATCCTCCGGCCGCGATTTCGTTGAAGATGGGGATGTCTGACGCCAGCACGCAAGTACCGGCAGCGATTCCTTCCAATAGGGGTAATCCAAAGCCCTCCCAAAGCGTGGGAAAGATGAAGCCGAGAGATTGGCGGTAGATTTGCACCAACGCTTGGTCGCTGACGGTTCCTAAATGGACAACATCATCGGTAAGTTGTCGGCTGGCGATCTTTTCATTTTCAGGTGGCGAAAAATCGTCGCCAACGATGGCAAGTTGGAAGTCTAAAGTCTTCCCGTGATTGCGTTGTTTCAAAATGACGAAGCCATCCAGCAGTCGATCGAAATTCTTGTACGAATCGCGTCGTCCGACGAAGACGAAATACGGTCGAGATGGAATTGCGAGGCGGTTTGCCAGTCCATTGGCAGCCACGATCGAAGCGTTTGCCAAGTCGCCAGCCTGCACACCGCCAGCTTGCACACCGC
>JBDNHU010000131.1:0-9561 GCA_041688615.1 Mariniblastus sp.
AAGTCCAACAACATCGACCCCTGAGCTGGCGCTGAATTCAAGTCGCTCAGGGAATGAATGCTTGTTTGATTTTCGAAGCCAATTCTTAGGTGAATCCGGTTAGTGACCTAGAATTTAAAGGATATTGACGCTGGTTTCTTGATTTACGACGGTCCCAGGTGATTTACGGCGTTTTTTTTTCTGGATGGCAGCCTCAACAAATCCGCAGAATAGTGGATGGGCCTTCGTGGGTTTGGACTTGAATTCTGGGTGGAATTGGACTGCCACGAACCAAGGGTGTGAATCGATCTCGATAATTTCCACCAGTTTGTTGTCGGGGCACGTTCCGGAAAATCGCATTCCGTGAGCCTGAAACTGCTGCCGATAGGTGTTATTGAATTCATAACGGTGGCGATGCCGTTCATCAATTTGGTCTTGTTCATAACATGCCGACGCTTTGCTGGCCGGGTCCAGGACGCAAGGCATCGCCCCTAGGCGCATGGTGCCACCCTTGGTGGTCACTTCTTTCTGAGCGTCCAGCAAACAAATGATCGGGTGTTTGGTGTCTTTGACGAATTCTGACGATCCGGCATCTTCAAGTCCAACTACATTTCGCGCAAATTCAATGGCGGCACACTGCATTCCCAAGCAAATGCCAAAAAATGGGATGCTGCGTTCTCTGGCCCATTTGATCGCTTGAACTTTACCTTCGACCCCTCGTTCGCCAAACCCGCCTGGAACCAAAATTCCATCGTAACCAGCCAACAGTCGTTCGGCGCCCTCTCGTTCAACCTGCTCACTTTGAACCCGGCTAATTCGAATCTGAGCACCCAACTGAATGCCTGCGTGGTCAATTGATTCATAAATCGATTTGTAGGCGTCTTTGTGCTCGGCATATTTACCAACCACCGCGATGCTGATTTCCGTTTCGGGATTCCGCATCCGATGTAAGAGTTTCCGCCAGTCGGTAAGATCCAGATTGCTAGCCGCTAATCCCAATCGCTTGACGATGATTTCGTCTAAATGGTGATCGACCAGGGCCATCGGAACTTCGTAAATTGAAAATTCCGTGTCGCGTTCCTCTACGACCGCTTCGATGGGAACGTTGCAGAACAAAGCGATCTTTTCCCGATCATCACGGCACAGTTCATATTCGGTCCGACAAATCAAAATGTCAGGCTGAATGCCGATCTGGCGCAGCAAGCCAACCGAATGTTGGGTCGGCTTGGTCTTCATTTCCCCCGCGGCCTTCAAGTACGGCACCAAAGTTAGATGCATATACAGGCAATTCTCTTTGCCCACATCTAACGAAAATTGACGAATGGCTTCTAAAAACGGCAGGCTTTCAATATCCCCAACAGTACCGCCTATTTCGGTGATGACGACGTCGACATCCTCGGCCGCCAAAGCTGAAATGCACTTCTTAATCTCATTGGTAATATGCGGAATCACTTGCACGGTCTTGCCCAGGAATTCGCCGCGTCGTTCTTTTTCGATTACCGAAAGATATATTTGACCCGAAGTGTAATTGGCGTCACGTGTCAGCGGGCTATTGGTAAATCGTTCATAGTGGCCCAAGTCCAAATCTGTTTCGCTGCCATCATCCAAGACATAAACTTCACCATGCTGGTAGGGGCTCATAGTGCCAGGATCGACGTTGATGTAGGGATCCAGTTTCTGCATCCGAACTCGCATCCCGCGACGTTCTAGCAACATGCCAATCGAGGCGCTGGTTAAGCCTTTTCCCAAAGAACTAACAACGCCGCCGGTCACAAATATGTGTTTTGTCATAAGATTCGTCTAGATATTTTAGCGTGACGGAATGGGTTTGGGAGTTCAGAATTCGTGCTGTGGCATAATCTATCAGTTTGCTTGCCGACTGACAAACGCTTGATAATCTTCGATCGTATCAATTCCCGACGTCGCACTGGGGACAATGTCCACCATGATCTCGTGGCCAGCGTCCAAGACGCGTAACTGTTCTAGTTTTTCCGTGTCTTCCCAACGCGAAACCGGCAAGCTTGACCAATTCAAGATAAAATTCCGAGTATAGACATACAGGCCAATGTGCTGGAAAAACAGCGGCGGCTGGGCCTCTAGCATGGCGGGAACAAAATCGCGAGGAAACGGGATCAAGCTTCGCGAAAAGTAAAGCGCCCTTCGTTTTTGATCGATGGTCACTTTAACACATGAAGGATCGTGCAACCTAGCCTGCGAACGTATCGGTGTTGCCAAGGTTGCCATGACTGGTGCCTGTTGATCAGCGATGCCGTCAATTAGCACTTGGATGGCCTTATCGATGGCACCAGGTTCAATCTCGGGTTCATCACCTTGCACATTGCAGTACAGATCAAAATCTGGAAACGCTGCCGCCACTTCGCAACACCGTTCACTACCCGATTGATGTGACGGATCGGTCATGATCGCTTGGCCGCCGAAGGCGGTCACAGCCGCCTGAATCCGAGCGTGATCGGTCGCGACAACGATGTCGCTAGCCAGGCGACTATTCTTCGCCTGTTGCCAAGTGTGTTGAATCAATGGGATACCTGTTCGATCCAGCAGCATCTTTTCAGGCAATCGCGACGAAGCCAAACGAGCGGGAATGACAATCAGCGTTTTCAAGCGATTCTTCCTTAACCTTTGGTTGTGACCAACAATTGATCGATCTTTGCCGCCAAGATGAAATCGTTTTCGCTCAGCCCATCAATTGCATGAGTCCAAAGTTCGATTGACATGTTGCGGTAGCCCACCAGGTGCAAGTCGGGATGGTGTGCGTCGTCTTCAGCGATCTTCGCAACTTCGCCGAAAAAACGCATCGCTTCCATGAAGTTGGTCACTGTCCAATCCCGACGAATACGCTTCTTGTCTTCGGTCAAATACCAACCGTTCAGTTGCTCTAGTTGTTTCACACTAAAATCCAGCTGGCACGCATCGACGCCACCTTCACAAGGCAGGCATTTTTTCTTTGTCAATTGTTCTGCTGATTGCGTTTCCATCGTTGTCGCCTTTGCTTGAGGTTGTTGAGGTATTTGGTACTTCGCACGCCTTTTGGCGGATTGAATTTCGATCGCCGATTGCTCTCTTGACGGATCGAAGGCAATAAGGCCTGACCGATCGCCCCTGCGCTGGCTTGAATTACCCGCAACCCGCCAACAAACCATTTGATTTCGTTGACTGGCGGCATTAGTAATGATCGCTTGGTAAACGATGCCCTTGAACTAACGTATCCTGATTGGCTGGAATTCCAAAGGGGCGGCCCACTTATTGAGTGTTTTTCGACCTGGTTGGTATTCGCTTCTGGACGCGGATAGTGAAATTTATCCATTTTCGAGCTCAAGGGGACCCACTTTCGTCACTCCAATGGGTTGGGGGCCGGGGCGATGAAGCGCGGTCAAACGGTTGAATTTACCGTAGATTTGAAGCAGGAATGCTCATGCCACGGAAGAGTCCGAGCGGCGGAATCCGTGAGACTTCGATGACCAGCGGCCCGATTATACGCTCTCCCCTGGTTCGATTCTCTGTCATTGCAATCGTCAATGATTGCGTTTTCGGAACAATGGCCAAAACCCGAGTTTCGAAAACAGTCAAAAAAAGAAAGTTCTGAATTTCTTTCCTTCGCTCAAGTTTTCATCATCTATCCTTCGTCCGGTTCATGCGCGGGGATTTTATCACGATCGAAGTGTTGGTTTCCTTTAGCAAGCGGATCGATCGGCCAGCATTGGCCTTAACCGAATAATCACTTGAGCACGCTTAGCCTTGCCTTTAAGTGGAATTCGGTGGCGTACGCAACTACAAAACTGGAGCGATGGGAAGATGAATTCCTTGGCAACAAAAAAAATGATATCGCTGGCAATCTTGGTCTTTTGGCTAATGATCATGCCTGGCACCGCAAGTGCTGGCCCGTTGTTAGATTGGATGCGCAGTAAGTGCAATCGCAACAAGCCAACGAACGTCGACATCGGTGGCTTGCAGGCAACTTCGGGTTCTTTTACTCAAGCACTCACCACGTTGCAGCCTGGTCAATGTCAGCAAACCTGTATGCAAACCTGTCAAAAAGTTTCTGTCAATTATGTGCCTTACACTGCGTACCGCACAAATTGGCAGCGGGTCCCGGTGACTCAGTATCGTCCAGTTACCAGCACCGATCCTAGATCCGGTTGCGTGGTGACGTGCATGAAACCATGCACAAATTACAGTTGGCAATTGCAGCGAGTGCCTTACACAACTTATCGCCCGGTGTACAAGACTTCAAGTTATCAAGTGCCAGTCACCACAATCTCAAATGATTGCGAAAATGGTGGCTGTTCTACTTATAGCACATGCGATGTCCCAAATGCTGGGATGCAGAACGGCTTCGTTCCAGGGAACGTTGTTCCAGGAAATGGTGGCGGATTCATGCCAGGCGCAACGGGGGCGACTTCGGTGCCAGCCGATGGCGTACCAGTGCTTTCTTCGGCGAACCGACCTATTTACGGTATGAACGGCAGCTATCCAGTTCCAGGAAATTATCAAGCGTATTCGGCGCCCAACGGTGCGGTTTACCCTCAAGCCAATAATTATGCAGCGCCTGGGGCCTATGCTGGGATGACCACCTACAGCGGGTACGAGGTTAATGGCGTTCAGTACAGCGATAGTAATTACAATCCGCCGATGCCATCGAGCAACGAAGCACCCATGCCTGGAGTGCCCAGCAGCGGCGTTTCTGGCGGAAGCCTTAAGGGAGCCAGACCCACGCCCGCCGATCAAAAGCCAATTCTGCAAGACTTGGATTCAACGACTGGAAACGGTCTGAACACTCCTGCGATACATAGTGCGTTGGGCGATGCCGAAGCGAAGGCTAGTCCGATGAATGATCCAACACCGGAAATGCGTTGGGATTATAATGTGCCCCCTTTGGTTCGACCGGAAGATCAGTCGGCGCATCGCGATGTTCAAATGGAATGGGCTTACAATCCGATTCAATTGGCAAGCTACAGCCAGCCTGCGCCAGCAGCGGCCAATGATCGTGGGGTTCACCGTCAAGTGAATCCAGTGCATGAATCCAACACAATAAATGACCAATGGCAGTCCAGTGGTAACGCCTCCAATTTTGGCGGTGTCAATTCCGAGTGGAACTAACGGCAAGAGCCCACCTCTTGGCCAGTTAAACGATTGATCTTAGACAAAAAAAGATACGGTGAGGAAATGATCCGCGACCGTCTCTTTTTTGTTGGATCCGAACTCAAACATTCACAGTGTCTAGCATCAATGAAGGCTAAATACAGACGAATTAGTGTTCGGTGACTCGGTCGCTGATCTTATCGAAGAATGGGGCCCGAACGGACTGCTTACCGCTTTGACCATTCATGTGTTCAATGCCATCGCCATTGGCAATGACCACTATGCCACCTTCAGAAATCGTGAAACCGCGTTTCTGGTCCTTCTCCAAGTCGTAACCGATTTCCATGCCGTCGGGGATTCGGACCCCTTTCTCGATAATCGCATTTTTGACTTTTGCATGGCGTCCAACGACCACCCCATCAAACAAAATCGACCCTTCCACGGTTGCGAAGGAATTAATTCGGCAATCGGGTCCGATAATGCTGCGGAAGACTTGACTACCTGAAACAATTGCACCGTTACAAACCACACTATCGATTGCGATGCCCTGTCGCGGATCGCGGTCATCTGCCTTCGAACCAAAAACGAATTTCGGTGGAGGACTGTTTACTTGGTAGGTGCGTACCGGCCACTCTTGATCATAAAGGTTCAGCATTGGATCCACGCTGATCAAATCCATGTTAGCCTGATAGTACGCATCCAAAGTACCAACGTCCCGCCAATAGGCGATCGACTTGCGATTCTCATCTTCAAACGGATGCGAATAGACTTGGTGGGAATCAATCACCGAAGGAATGATATTCTTCCCAAAGTCGTGGGCGCTTCCCGGCGTCATTGCGTCACGGCAAAGCTGTTCAAACAGGAATTTCGCATTGAAGACATAGATTCCCATGCTGGCTAAACAAGTGTCCGCCGAACCGGGGATCGTTTGAGGGGTTTGTGGTTTCTCTTGAAACCCAATGATTCGCTTGGAGCGATCAATTTGCATGACGCCAAACGATTTCGCTTCCTCAATACTGACCGGCAAGGCCCCAACGGTAAGGTCGGCACCTATCTGTTTGTGATAGTCAACCATTGCCGCGTAGTTCATCTTGTAGATGTGATCGCCGGCCAAAATGACAACATGTTCTGGGCAAGCCTTCTCCATCGCATAAATGTTCTGATAAACGGCATCGGCAGTGCCCTGATACCATTGCTCGTCCACCCGTTGTTGAGGTGGAACGATATCAATAAATTCGCCTAGTTCCCGGCAGAAATACTTGTTCCAGCCCATGTTGATGTGACGATCAAGGCTCATCGCTTTGTACTGAGTCAAAATCTGCAGTTTGCGGATACCCGAGTTCAGGCAGTTGGACAATGCGAAATCAATGATGCGATAGGTGCCACCAAACGGCACCGCCGGTTTGGCCCGATCACGCGTCAAGGGTTCCAATCGGGCGCCTCGGCCTCCGGCCAAGATTACGGTTAACACGTTTTTCATGCGAGTTTTCATTCCAATTTACTCATTCTTCTCATGTCGTTTGCGGCCGGCTTGGGCGGCTTGAATTCCATTTCAGCGTTTACAGAACTCGCAAATGCAGGCAAGGTGTTTCCCTATAATACCAACTAAAACGCAGTTGATAGAGCCTACCCAGTTGGAAACGGGACAGGTTAAGATCAATTGGACTGGGTTTCCCGCCTAATGGAACGCCGTCTAATGGAACACCGTCTAATGGAACACCGTCTAATGGAACACCGTCTAATGGAACACCGTCTAATGGAACACCGTCTTTGGACTTAAATTGGCCTACCAACCTTTACTCAACTTCGTTTGCCGAACGGATCAAACTGAAACGGCTAACGTTCGTTTTCACCAAAATTACCAAATTGGAAAACGCCTCTATCGATTTTAATACGACTTCGAATTCAACGGATTGTGTCGGAGGGGTAGTCTTTGGGAAAATCAATGACGGCAATACCGCGTTCCCTGACTAGCAGACGGTTCCACTTCGGACACATTGTCCGATCGTTTCCCACCACGAAGCAAAGTCAAATGGCGTGCCGATCAACCGTTGGAATGTCAATTTTTGTTCAAATAACAAGCCGAATTGGCGGATTTTGTTTTTGCCGCCTGCCCTCAGACCTGCCCTTTAGTTTTCGCATATTTGTCCCGAAACGTAAACATGAATCAGCAGTTGTGGTATCGGCACTGGAGGAAATTTTGATTTTTCGATTCAGCCAGTATTCGTACAGCAAACAAGGAGTCAATTGACCCATGAAATTGTCTAAGGGCGGGCTTTGTCCTAAAACGATTCGATAAGGTGAACTTAACGCTTTCATTCAAGTCATTAAGTAGGATTTGTTGGATTCAAAATCTGGACGCAAAGCGATTATTTGTACGCAGTTTCTAATGGGTAGATCGCGTTCGGCCAGTAAATAGAATTCGTAGCCTAAGGCAGCGGCAGAACCCGTTGATTCGCCACCGCGGCAACCTTATTGCTCGACAGGAATTTGCACTCGAAAATCGAATCGTTCGTAAACGCAGACGCCCGATTCGTCAACGCAACGATTGAACAACGCAAAGCCCCGAAGTTCAATCCCATCCGAGGCGGCATTGAAGTCTTTGGAAATAGTTAAGTCGACCTCCACCGTCTGCGGCAGCGAAGAAGTTGCGATTAAACGAAGGGCGTTTTGGGGGTTCAAGCGATTGGTTTGCAATTGAACGTTGGGATTGGGTTCCAACCAAACCATCAGTGGTTCGCTTTCGTGATTCCACTTGCTGCGGCGAATTGAAAATTGAAGATGCAATCTGCCGGTTTGCGTGGGCTTTAACCGATAAGGGACCATCGTCGAGTCCACCCGAACGATCCCTAATGGCGAGCGAGTGATTCGAGTTTCGGGATCAGGGTTGACCATGGGTTGAGATTCCCAATCGCCCCTTGCGGGTTGAGCCAATTCCGAATCGGTCAAAGCGACGGTCTGTGGCCAAGGGATTTCCCCGCGTTCGGCGACTTCTTTCTGGGCGGTAGGGATCCAATCGTAAAACGGATACGGTTTGTTCATCCTTGGGCCGTACTGTTCAATTCGGCGTCGCCAAATGTACTGGTTAGGGTCTTTGCTTAACGCCTGGGTCCAAAATTTCGAGGCGTTCGCAAAATCTAAAGGCGCTGCGCCTTCAGAATCGAAAGCCATACGATAGGCCACTGCCAAACGAAATGCGACCGACGGGTTTTCCGATCCCTCGTAGACCGTTTTATATAACGAGATGGCCTCTTGGATTTGTTTCACTGATTCCAATACTGCCTGTTGCATCTGCGTGTTTTCATAGTTGTCGCCTTTGTTTGGCGGTTCTGCGACATCCGTTGACTTCGCTTGATTTGCCCGGCGATGTGTATCTGAAAGCGCCTTCAATATTAACGCGTCTGCCAGATTGATTTGCGAAAGGTAGGATGGATCGGCGGTGACCCGATCGCGTACTTCCTGCAGGGGGCGAGAAGCAATTAAGAGGCTGTTCTGGAATTCTGGATCCAGTTGCTTTTGATTCAAGGGCGATTGTTTCGCGTAATCGACGCTAAGAAATTGGCTGTCCACCTGATTAGGACGAAGCTTCGTACCGCGAACGATACCTTGTTCATCAATTGCAATGATTAGCGGAACGGCACGCATGCCAAGTTTCGTCATCGGGTCTTGAACAATCGGGAAGTCATATTTACCCCACTGGCGATACAAACGCGTACGCGAAGCATGCTGTTCCTGAACAACGCCTAGGATAACTACTTTGTTTTCGTTGACAAAAGGTTTTAAGGTTTCGTACCACACGGGCACAATTCGTCGGCAGCCCGCTCACCATGAAGCGAAGTGAATCAGTATGACCTTCTTGCCTTTGAAGTCGGACAGGCGTCGAATTTCACCCGTGTTTACATCAGGCAACGCAAAGTCGAAATGAGCTTGTCCGGGGACGGGTTGATAATCGAATTCCAAAGTTTGCAATTCACCGCCGCCGACTGCGGAGGCAGTCTGTAATGGACAACCGGTCGCGTCCGACGGTGCGAATGCACTTGCTAGTAATACCATGAACAAAATGGTGAAAGGAATCGCGCGATGTTGCCGCCGATCGAAAGCCTGCTTCGCCGACAGTAGTGAACGATGCGACCGACTATCCAAGGGGTGGACGGCTGGCACGGAATGCCCAATTGAGAAATAAATAAACATTGGAAGTGGAATTGCTCTGGTTGGAAGTCATGGAATTGGGTGGTGTCTTAAAGGCATCAGCACGCGTGAAATTCAACGTTTACGATGTGCCGCCTTGGCGATTTGCTGTGCTGGCAAGTTCTTTGTTACGTCGCACGACCGATTATCAGATCACCTCAAAGTTTGAATTATCCCTATCAAAGTGACTGTCAGAATCTCGTGACTGTCAGAATCTCGTGACTGTCAGAATCTCGTGACTGTCAGAATCTCGTGACTGTCAGAATCTCGTGACTGTCAGAATCTCCAAGCGAA
>JBDNHU010000132.1:0-5982 GCA_041688615.1 Mariniblastus sp.
AATCATTGGAAATCCAATTGCGGGCCAATTTTGGTTTCTGCAGATAGTGGTTGATTGACGCACCGCCTTCGAAAGTCGCTGCCTTCGAAAGTCGCTGCCTTCGAAAGTCGCTGCCTTCGAAAGTCACCGCCTTCGAATATCAATCGTCTTCGTCTTCGTCCACATCTTCCATGGCTTCTTCGTAGACGATTCCTAAAGACGATAGATCAAATTCTGCCGGATCAAAGTCATCCGTCCCCGGATCATTAGGATCCACCGAATCGAACGAAAATTCCTCGGCTTCGACCAAATCGTCTTCTTCCTCGTCGGTCCAATACTGATCAAAATTGTCAGGATCGGCTGGCTTCTTGACCTTGGGTTTGACGACTGGTTTTTCTCTTGATTTGCGACCATCCAACTTGCTCTGTGCCTCGACCCATTGTTGGATGCCATCGGAAGCGACATCAAGTAAGTCGTTCTCCATCAAGTCTTTATCCGTAGAAATCTTGTTGGCAAGATTTGTATCCGACGAACGCGGCGTCGAATGGGAATCGCGTTTCTCAAGGAACATGCGAATCGGAACCTCACCGAACTTCAATTGATCGCGGAGGACTCCCAGCAGGTACCTACGATAGGTTCTGGGGAACGCGTCGGGTTCATTACACTTGACGACAATCGTTGGCGGCTGTGAAGCCACTTGCGTCGCAAAGTAAATGCGAGGACGACGGGGGCCAATTACTGGTGGTGGATGAAGCAACATCGCCTGCCGCAAGAGACGATTCAAGGTACCAGTGGAAACTCGCCACTGAGCCTGCTTGTATAGCATTTGAGCGTGATTCAACAACTTCCGAACGTTCTTACCTTCAATGCCCGAAATGAATGCGATCGGAGCGTACCACATTGTCGTGAAGATCTCTTGCAGATAATCTGCCCACTTTTCGGTTACGATTTTGTCGGCGACCAGATCCCACTTGTTAACAACAAACAGCACCGGTTTGTGATTGTCCTCGATATAGTTGACCAACTGCCGATCAACTTTGCTGATCTCGTCCGAGGCATCGAAAAACATTAACACTAGATCAGCGTAACGAATACTGCGTTGGGCGCGATGCGTGGAATAATACTCGATATCGGTTCGAACACTCTTTCGCCGTCGGAAACCAGGTGTGTCTATCAAAATGATGGTCTTGCCATCGATTTCAATCCGGACATCGATACTGTCTCGCGTGGTACCAGCCACTTCCGAAACAATCATTCGATCGGACTGGGTCAATGAATTGACGAAGGTACTTTTGCCAACGTTACGTTTTCCAACAATGGCTATCCGAAATTCTGGATCGGCGGTCGCTTGGTCGACCTCGTTCCGATCGGCGACTGGCAACTGCTTGACCACTTCATCCAGCAGTTCACTCTTGCCGCGATAGTTTTGAGCGCTAATGCAAATCGGTTGTCCGAAACCTAATGATAGAAATTCCGACGCTTGCCAACTGAACTGTTCTTCGTCAGATTTGTTGGCTGCAAAAATTACCGGTTTACCCAGTGTGTGTAATCGCTTGGCAACGACGCTATCCAGCGGAGCCAAGCATTGACGAATGTCAACGACAAACAAAATAATCTGAGCCGAACGGATGGCTGCATCGATTTGTTGATCAATTTCCGCGCTCAAGTCGTCGATGTCGTTGATGCCGACGCCTCCGGTGTCGATGATCTCGAAGTAGGACCCTTCATGTTCGACCACGCGGATCATTCGATCCCGAGTCACACCTGCAACACTGTCAACGATTGCAAGTCGACGACCGACCAACCAATTAAAGACACTAGATTTTCCAACGTTTGGGCGACCAACGATGGCAACGGTCGGCAGAGACATTTTAATACGGCTTTAGGTGGACGATGTTGGTGACCTGTATCGGGCAACTTGAGTATTGGCACGTCAAGTTCAACTGGCCGAGTGAATCCTGTATGATAACGCTTGGCCAATATTCTGGTTAGAGCCAACGGTTAATTTCTGCACGCTTTTTTTCGCACTTTGTGAAAGTGGGCTAGGTTGATCAAAGAATCGGGCTGTCTGGGCTGCAATTGTTTTCCCGCAGACATTGGGCCGTTTCTGCTCGCTCGTAGGCTGACCTGCCAAGGTATAGGCGTCCCCAACGGCAGAACCGAGGGCAGAACCAACGGCAGAACCAACGGCAGAACCGAGGGCCTTCGGCTAAGATGTTTGCGTCAAGATGCAGTGTTTGCTTCAAGATGCAGTGTTTGCTTCAAGATACGGTGTTTGCTTGAAGATACGGTGCTGGGGGCATTCCCTTGGTTGAATCTATGTGGGGTACCAAGTGGCCAACCTCGCCTAGGCAGCACTTGGGCGGGGACCAATGGGTGGATCCCAAAAGTATTTTGGATCGCAAAAATTACGTGCCGAAGAATTTCGTTGGCTTAGAAGCTGGTTAATTGAACTCATGACGAACCAAAATGCAGACAATTCGGACAGCCAAGGACCATCGTTAAATCACCAAGGGCGATCTTCCGCAATGAAGGATTCGGAAAGGGCTGCGACGGTGGAACCGATTTCACTGGCGGATGCGGTCACTTCGGGTCGACAATGGCTGCGAATGTACGCTCACGCAGGCTTAACCTTTGTGCCGGACGTTTCAAGTGATTTGAATGTCCGCGAGTACTCTGGCGTCGGCCGAGTTTCCGACTTCTTGGGCGACGTGATCCAAGTCGAGGGCGAAACCGAGGCAGAATCGGTGGCAGAATCGGAGGTCGCGATGGTCAAAGCGACGACGGGTCAGCAGAGCAGGTCAGCGGCTGACACCCAGGCCACCCTCCCAAAGGGAACCGCCGTTCCAATTGCTGAAAGTAATGTAGGTACCAGTCAGCCGGTCTTGAATGCCAAGGCGAACCAAAAAGGTGCGGGGGCGAACAGTTCCAGCTTGGGTGCGTCTCAAGGTTTGACTAAGCCATTGAGTGCGTTAAAAGACTCGGGGGTCGCAATCGATGACGGCGTCGAAATCAAATTATTGCCGGATTTGGACGATCAGCAGCGTCAATCTCAGTTATCGATTTTGAATCAACAGGTTCAATCCTGCATCAAATGCCCTGATTTGGTTTCGTTTCGAACGAACCCCGTGTTCGGATCCGGCAATTTCCGACCTCGTTTGGTTCTAATGGGTGAAGCGCCCAAGCCGGACGAAGATCGACTAGGGCAGCCAATGGTGGGCCAAGAGGGCGAATTGTTGGACAAGATCATCGCGGCGATGAAATTGAGACGAGAAGACGTCTACATTATGAATACCGTTAAATGCCGGCCTCCGCAGAATCGGAATCCTTCGCAGGATGAATGCCTGAATTGCAGGCCTTATTGGCGGCAACAACTCGAGATATTGCAGCCACAGTGCATTGTATGCATGGGCGCGGTTGCATCGAAAATTTTGCTGCAAACTGCCTTACCGGTAGGTCGGCTTCGGGGAAGTTTTCACAATTATCGTGGAATTTCTGTCGCCGTTACCTATCATCCGGCCTATCTTTTACGAACAGAATCGGCGAAGCGTCAGACTTGGGAAGATATGAAAATGGTCATGAAATTGCTGGGAATCGAAGCCTAACATCTGTTTGGTTTCGGTTGGCCAGCGCCAGATTGTTCCGATTAAGTCAACTTTGGCGTTTGTTTTCGTTTGATCCCATGGCTTTGGTTGTGTATTTTGCCTATTTTGTTGTCGTTTCGGCTCTTGGCAATTACCATACCAGGGTGACGAAGTTCGTTTTTCGAAGCGCCTACCGGAAGTTGAAGCTTGGTAGGTGAAGGCTGGCCGCATTTTTAGTGGTCGCAAAACGCCGTTGGTCGAAATTTCGGAATCGTTGACTGAATGTTAAATCTTATCCCAAGCAGTAATCAACTCATATACAACGGCGTGGTTCAAGGAGATTGTTCACTATGAAGTGGTCATTGGTGAAGTTATTGTTAGTCATAGCAGCCTGTGTGGCATCCTTCGGCTTCTCGACTTCGGCTCAAGGTAAGCAAGCCGGTATCATTGTCGATGCAGAAGGCGTCCTTCGCAACCGTTCGGTTGCCGATCCATCGGGACAGCTTAATCGGCAACGTGCGGGGCAAGCGGTTGCGTCGTTGAATCAAGACTTGGCGAAGGTCAGTCCCCTTCGCAAGGTATCGTTGGGTCGGCTGCAAGCCGAGATCAAACGATTAAAGGACAGCGGACAGTCGGTCCCCGAAGATATCAATTTTTTGGCGGGTTTGACCGGTATCACACATGTTTTCTGCTACCCAGAATCGGGTGATATTGTTTTGGCAGGTCCAGCCGAAGGATATTTCGCCGATGTAAACGGTCACGTTCGAGGCGTGCAATCGGGCGAAGCAACAGTACAACTTCAAGACTTGGTTGCGGCCCTACGAGCCTTTCCAAAGCAAGGCCAAAGCAAGACATTTATTGGTTGTTCGATCGACCCAACCCAAGAGGGTTTGGCTCGGATGCAGAACTATGTCAGCAGCGTAAATTTAACCTCGCCTAATCAAGCGAATCAAATCGCTGAAGGCGTTCGCCAATCCCTTGGCATGCAAACGGTTCGCGTTGACGGCGTTGCTGCCAACACTCACATGGCTCATGTTTTGGTCGAAGCTGACTATCGTATGAAGCTGATGGGACTTGGTTTGGCTCGCGTCAAAGGCGTTACCGCTTACATTGACAAGATTCGTGGTGGTTCAAGCAATGGATTGGTACGATGGTTTTTTGCCCCTAAGTATGATTGCGTCAAGGTTTCGCAGAACGAATTGGCAATGACCCTGGAAGGCAGTGCTGTTGAACTGTTGACCGAAAATGAAATCGTTGATCAATTAGGCAATCGTCAAGAGACCGAAGGTGAAGGGAATATTCCCAGCCTAGCGTTCTGTCGTTCGTTTACCAAGAACTACAAGAAGATTGCAACGGTTGATCCAGTATTTAGCGAACTAAGCAACGTTATGGATTTGACCATTGTTGCGGCGTTCATTCAAGCGAAAGACTTTTACTCGGTCAGTGGGTTGTCGCTAGAACTGTTAGGTGATGAGGATCAGTTTCCAATCGCCACATTCCAAACGATTCGCCAAGTTGAATCAGTGGTAACCGCTGTGTTCAAGGGTGGACGTTTGATTACACCCGTTAGCGGTGGTGTTAGCATTTCGCCTCGAAATGCATTGAAAGAATCGGTAATCGCAACCGATGAAACCGGTCAGACCGACAAGTTGCGTGACACCATTACCCTGGAAAACTTGGGTGAAAACCAATGGTGGTGGGACTAACGTTTAGCCGCTACATTGAAATGAATTGATAACGAAAAGGGCCAATGCTTTTAAATGCATTGGCCCTTTTTATTTTCTTGCATCAGGACGAACTGAATCGGCTGCGATAGAAAAAATAGCAAGCGATAGGCACGCGGCAAGCGATTGTTCCTATACCGAACGAACTAATTTACCGCAGCAGTCGCTTGCATGATCTTTCCAAGATAAGTTGCGCGCTCTGCCTTGAATTCCTCGCGGTTTTGGGCTGTCCTGAACAGAACAATTGCGGGTTGACCTGGCTTCACTTCACAAAATACTCCGAAGCGACGTAACCCTTGAATCATCTGTCCGTTGCTGACGAAATCTACGGGATCGAAACCCGCCAAAAGTGGGCTTAGTCGATCAGGTTCAGTTAAGAACTGGTCTAAGGCCGCCTGGCTGCCAAACAGGTAAAGTTGGCCACGGTGATAACAGCCAAATCGCTGATCGCCTTTCGCCCATTTCTGCTCCGTCAGTAATGTGACCGGGCAGTATCCATCTAACGCGGCTTCTGTCTGTGGTTTAGCTATAGCAGCTTCAGTACTGACCTGCTGATTGACCGGCCTTTTGGATTCTTGGACGTTCGCAGGAATCAATGCATTTGAAATCGGAGCATTTGGCAAAACACGAGGCATTGGCGATCCCCGAGTCATGCTTGGCGAAGGAAGTGCGGGTGGTGGAAGCATCTTGGAAGG
>JBDNHU010000133.1:0-4979 GCA_041688615.1 Mariniblastus sp.
AATTCCGCTGCCCCGCCCATCTTTCGCGACTTTCGCCCGCAAAACCCAAGCAAACCGCCTCCCGTACCACATTCGCCCCCAAAATCCAAATCTAACCTCTCCCCACTCACGCGCCTGGCACTATTGTTTCCTTTGTGCGCCTGGCACTATTGTTCCGCACTCGTGCGCCTGGCACTATTGTTCCCCTCCGCGCCTGGCACGATTGTTCCTACTCTAGTTCCTATTGTTCTTGGCACTATTGTTGTACTATTGTTGTACTATTGTTGTACTACTGTTGTAGTATTGTTGTACTATTGTTGTACTATTGTTGCTCTATTGTTGCTCTATTGTTGCTATGGTTGGTTTGCAATCCTATTGTTTATTTCTATTGTTGTATTGTTCTATTGTTGACGAGCTTCAAAGCCCCGTCGGTGAGCCAACTCTTTGCCGCGATCACCTCCGTACTTCTCGCCATCAAGAGCACGTTTTCGAGATGAGCCAGGTAGTCGAATCGCTTTACGCTTGCCCGGTTTGATTTCATTGATTTCCTGCCGAATCCCTCCTCGGTCTGCGCTGGAAACATTCGGGTCGTCAGTTAGTTCACGAAGCCGATCCAGTTTCCCTCAGCGGCTTACATTACTTGGGGTAATTACGCAGTAGGTTCCTAGTGCATCCCGCTTGCTCGATCGACTATTTCGACACTGCCATCAGCAAGAGGTTCTCTAGCTTGGCAACCCACCCGGCAATTCCGAACAGTTCTTCCGTCGGGACGCGCGACTCCGACGTGGCCAACGGGTTTAACGCGCCTCCACACTTTGTCAACTAGCCCACGCGTCTTGATCAAACTGCAGGAGCACAGCATTTGGATTCTGGGTGACTTAAGGTCCACCCCTATCCTTTGCAGCCAGCGTTTGGTCGAGGAATTCAAACACGTCAAGGATCGCGGCCTGGACGATCACCATGTGTTCAACATCGGGATACTCGACGTAACGAGAATCGACACCACTGCCTTCGAGGCTTTGCTGCAATTGCATGGTGCCACGGCGGCCGAAATCCTGATCGCCTGCGCCGGTGAACCACCGAATCGATTTCACTCGTTTGGCGTTCACCATTTTGCCGCCACCGCCCAGCGCGACCGCTGCGATGGGCAACGTCGGTTGCAGACTGCACTGCCGCATCACTTGTACGGCACCCATTGAATGCCCAACCAGCATCACTCGTGATCGGTCCACAGAAAAAATCTTCTCCAGCTCGCCCAACATTTCATTGATGTCCAGTGCCGTCCCTATAATCCCTTGCCGAGGCGCGACGACGATCCAACCACGACTCACCCCTTCCTTCACTACTCGTCCTGCACCGTAGGTTTCGAAGAACATATTCTCGCTGCCGCCGGCCCCGTGAAACAGAAACAGGATCGGCATTGAAGTCAGGTTCGCTTCAGGAATGGCAATCCGAACGGGCACGCTCTTTCGTCCAACCGCCAAGGAAACCCAGATATCAGAATCTTTTGCGGCTGCTGACATTGTCTCGCTCAAGGTCCCTTGGGATGTCAGCAACGCCTCGCACATTGCCAGTCGTGCCGCAGCCGGATAGATCGTCTCTTGAATATCGCCTTTCTGCATTGAACGCAACAAAGACACCGTATCCCGGGCGGTTGCGCGAACGGTATCGTTCATGGTTCCGGCCGCACCCTGCAGTGATTCTTCGATTCGCGACAGTCTGGCATCCAGTTCGTCAATTCGAGTGAAGACTGACGTTGGAAAATCCAGCGTCTTCCCGCCATGAAGGAATCCGACCGTCAACTCAAAATCCCCTTCAGGTAGTTTCCCGATCGCCCAATCGAAACCTGACGCTGCTTGGGCGAGCGAAATGGTTTTCGTTTGGAACGGCTTTTTCTTTTTATCACGGGCTCGTATAAGCACCAGTTGCAGTGTCGTCTCTGCGGTTGGCAAGACAGCGTTTTCATAGAACTGGGCAAGCCTGACCTTCAACATGGTTTGTGTCGAATCAGCCAGAACCGGTGAAATGTCGGGGTAGCGACTGGCCAGATATTTTTCCAGATCGGTGCCCGACGAAACCGGGCGAACGACTTGCCATGCTGCATCAAGCGATTGCCCAGCCTCACGCAGTTTCAGGCTAAAAAAATTGCTTACGGCTTTCTTCATTTCTGGCACCGCTGCGGCACGCGACTGGGCGTCAGCATCTTCCCAAGCCAGTTCGAATCGTTGCAACCGGCGCCCAAGTTCCAGGCGTTCGAGTTGCCCAAACGTCACACCACTGCTGACCGTGATGATGGCAAAAACACAAAGGCGAAACAAGCACGGTAGGAAAGTGCACAAGTAGAATTTTGTCGTCATAAAAGAATACCACTGCATCCAGCGGACCTCGAAGTAATGATTATTGCGTCGACGGTTTAGGTTCGATGATTTTACCATCAATGATGAATCAAACCCAACCCTCTGGACGTCGAACATTCTTGCTGCGCTGGGTACCCTACTGCGACCCGAAAAGCACAGGATCGAAACAGACACACAAGACAACACAGACAAGTCCATACAACGTCACTCGATTCCTTATTTTGAGCTATCGCACCACGACACGCAAGAGCGACCGCCGTAAGTCCATGCTGGGGTCGTCAATCGCAAGACCGCCGCAAAGCGACGACATAAAAGTCAAGCAGTGAGCGAGCAATTGGGCCAAGGGATCGCCAGCAGACCTGCCCGATGACCATCAGATTAACGCGAGGGGCGACTGCGTGTCCTGCATGATTGCGACACCGAAAGTGTCGACCAAGAAGTTCACGCAACTTGCCCCAACCAAAGACCTACTCGAACACTCCTGCTGCTTGACCGAGGTCTTGAATGCTGCCTGAAATAGGTGGTTCGCCACTAAGGACTACGACGTCGATTGGAACATTTGCCTAGGCTCTGCACCGCAGTTGATCGGTGACTGGCAGACATTCCTTGAATTTAGTGACGAAAAATGTTTTCACTCGCGTCAATCGCATGATGGTCAACCCGACCATCGAGTACGATAGGGCCTAGTGATCCTTGGTGTTACTTGATTTTTGTAAGGAGTCAATGATGAATCGGCAATTGCGTTATCTTCTTGCCTTAACTTTAGTGACGTCGCTTGGCGTGAATGCTTGTAGCAACAATGTAGTGAACGGGCAAATAGCAGCCAAAGTCGAAAACACAGAGAGTGGATTGGCCGATTCAACATCGCAATCCAAAGAAGTGATCTACGGTCACAAAGACGGACTGGCGTTGACCTTTGATGTTTTCCAACCCCAAGGTAAAGCCAATGGAGCAGCGGTGGTTTTCATCGTCAGTGGCGGTTGGGTTTCCCGCTGGGCTCCACCGGAGCAAACTCGTTCGTTGTTGGAGCCGTTTCTGGCAGCGGGATACAAAGGCTTCGCTGTGCGTCACGGCAGTAGTCCTCGTTACTCAATTGCCGAAGCCATTACCGATGTGCGACTGGCCATTCGGACGATTCGCCGGGACGCCGATGTGTATGCGATTGACCCCAATCGTATTGGTGCTTACGGGATGAGTGCTGGCGGCCATTTGACGTTAATGCTGGCCACCACCGGCGACGATGGCGATCCAAACGCCACAAACCCCATCGATAAAATTAGCAGCCGAATCACGACGGGTGTTGCGTTTGTGCCACCAAGCGATATCACCAACTACGTTTGGAGCACGCCTAATCTGGAGCAGCAATATTTCAATTTTCCCGGTTTGGATATTACCAAAGAAGAAGCCAAAGCAGTCTCGCCGTTGTACTTCGTTACTAAGGACGACGCACCTTGCCTGGTGATGTCGGGTGGAAAAGACACGTTGGTCCTGCCCGAGCAAGGTCGATGGATTCATGAAAAGATGGACGAAATTGGCGTTGAAAACAAATTCGTGCTCTACGAAAAATCGGGTCACGGTCTCGAGCAAGATATGCCCACTGCGATAAATGAAGCGGTGCAATGGTTCCAGAAGCATCTCAATTAGTTGTAAACTCATTTTGCGAATTAAATCGTTGGTAAAGGTTACGATGATCACGCAAGATGGAAAGTGGCACTTTACGTTGGGGCGACTTCGACGGCTGGGCGAAATTTATCGGGATTGGTATCAGTGCCAAATGTAACAATCGTTGAATTCGCCACCCTCAGGATTTGACGCCCATTGGCAGACAGGTTTCGTCGATGACAACTAATACGAAGAGATCATCTTGAATTAGGCTTCTCAATCGAGTCAATCGAGCAATTTTCTTACTGAACAGAACTCGAGGTGTTATGAGATACATTTGGGCAGCCATTTCTGCGTTAGGCATTGCTGTGGCATTCCTGTGCGGTTGGTTTGCGGGCTCATCACAAATTTCGGAAGAAACAACTGCACTTCCACACCTGAAAACCAAGCTGGAATCAATGTCTGTCGGTCAGCCACGTGTGGTTGCCCAGGGCAAATTGCTTCCCGCCACTGGCATCGTCAATGTCATGATTCCACCCAACCAGCGCGTGCTTCGATTGGAGCCAGCGGCGCACGAGGGTGAAATGGTGACGAAGGATCTGCCCTTGGCCGTTTTGGAAGGCGCGACCGCTTTACAGCTTCGTGCGGAATTGGCCAAATCTCAAGCGCGGGATGCGGAGCGGGAATTGAACCAGAAAATCAGCGTGGCGGATGGCAATCGGCGTGCGACAGAGAGCGGGTTGCGACTGGCTGAGGTTCAACTTTCCCAGGCCATGAACATTGAATTGGCTCAGCCCGAGAAACAGCTGGAGATCTCAGAAAGCAAACTCAACAAGATGGAAGCTCTTGCCTCCGATGAGAAACTTTCACTCTATGTTTCGCAATGGGAACTGGAGGAGACGCGAGCCGCGATTAAGATGGCGCGTAGTCAACTGAGTTCTGCGACCAAAGAGAAAGCCAACGCTGTCGAAATAGCTGGGTTGCAAGTCGAGATAGCAACCACGACCCGTCAGCAAGCCAATAATCTGTACGAAGAACTAG
>JBDNHU010000134.1:0-17064 GCA_041688615.1 Mariniblastus sp.
AGCTGGCCGCGGATTTCATCAATCCGCTAAGCCACAATCAGAACCGGCCCGTTGGCTTGTTTGGCTAGGAAGTAACGCATCGGTCGGCCAATCGATCGGGCCATGCGAACGATTCGGCCATTGCGATGGACCAACGCAAACTGCCCATCGATTTGTCGTACCTGATCCGCCTGGCCGGTTCCTACTTTTTGGATCGCTTGATCGACGGTCATATCGAAGATCAAATTCTTGTCCGGGTCCAACAGATTGATCATTCGCTCGACAGGTTGACTGGGCAAAGTAGCATCTACGTTCATTCGTATGTCTCTTTGTAAAAATTCATCATCATCAGATCAGCGGATCTCTGTTGCCGATTGATGGTGGGACTGCGTTGGCTGAGGAAGTAGACCAGTACTTATCGGTTGTGAGTCGGTTCTTAAGGGTGAGCTGGCCAGTCGCCCTAGCCCGCCCGCCAGAGAATCGTAACCAGTGCGTTGCATCCTCACACCGCCAGTTCCAAACACGCCGCAACGACTTTGGCTGCGAACCCAGGAGCAGCGTTGTGCGACCGCTTTGGCAGAGTCGTGCACAAGCAGCCAAAACCTCAGCATGTGGCCCGTTTTCCGGCGGAAATAAGCGACCGCTCGCCCAAGCCGAAAGACGAAATTGCAACTCGCTGCGGATCCCGATTTTACCTCTTTGCAGCAGTGACGTCGAGTCTGACGTTTGGTAACCATAGACGAACACTACGCCCGGACCTCCGAACAGACGTCAGGACCGCGGCTAGACGTGGCCAGCACCTTTAGCAACGTCCGGCCTCGGATTTTCTGGGATTTTGCAAAATTCTTGTTCCAAATTTGAAAACCAAACAAGATTCTGCAGGCCGGGATTAGAATAGTGCAACATTGGGCGGGTTTCTAACAGCCAAATGAAGCCTTTTTGATCATTAATTCAGGTGACCATCCGCTCACCCAAACCCGCTCACCCAAACCCGCTCACCCAAACCCTGTTGTAAAACAAACATCGGTTCCGGCCAAAATGTTTAAGTCCCTCGAGAACCAGCAATGTTCAAAAGAAACAAGCAAACGCAGTGTCAATCTTCAAAACGACGTGGGTTCACGTTAGTGGAACTGCTGGTCGTGATCGCGATCATTGGGATCTTGATGGGTTTATTGTTTCCCGCCGTTCAATCGGCTCGCGAAGCTGCACGCAACCTCCAATGCAAGAATCACTTACGGCAGATTGGATTGGCCATCATCAACGCCGAGGGCGTAAAAGGTAAATACCCCATCTCCTTCAAAGCGGTGCCAGGCGTGGATGTGCGCGGTTACTGGAGCATTCACGGCTTCTTACTGCCTTTCATGGAAGCTGGGAATGCCTACGCCAGAATCGATCCCTACTCCGACTGGCACACTCAACTGGATTCTGGCGTTCCGCAGTTAGTGGTTCCGTTTTATCAATGTCCATCGGAACCCAACAGCTTTGGTCGCCAAGATGACGGTGATGCGTATGTTGGCCCGACAAACTATGGGTTCAATATGGGGCGCTGGTTTGTTTACGATCCTAATGATCAATCTGTGGGCGAAGGACCATTTCGAGTTAGCCGATCGGCTCGGACCAGTGATGTTAGAGACGGACTTTCGAACACCTTGGCGGTTGCGGAAGTCAAGACCTACACCAGCTACATTCGCAACACCAGTACCATTCCAGCGTTGATGCCTACCACGCCCAGCGACCTTGCCGGCTTGACCGGCAATTTCAAACTGGGGCTCAGCTTGACCGAAAATAGCGGCCATTCGGTTTGGCCAGATGGGCGAGTGCATCACACGGGTTTTACCACAACATTTACGCCAAACACAAAGGTGCTCTATGAAAAAGACGGAGCGGTCTACGATATTGATGTGACCACGCAGCAGGAAGGACGCTCCAATGATGTGCCAACGTTCGCCGCAGTCACCAGCCGCAGTTGGCACTCCAGCCAAGTGAACACCGTGTTCTTGGACGGGCACACCGAATCTGTTTCCAACGATGTCGCAACAGAGATTTGGCAAGCCATGGGTTCGATCGCGGGCAAAGAAGTTATCGCTCGACCCTAAATGAAAGGGGCGACGATTGTGTTTAGAAAATCGAGTGAGTGCTGGGCGTATTGGAGCAAGTGTCCAACAGTCTTCGTCTTTTGGAAGAATCGCTAAAGCAGGCTGCCGTGCATCGGAATTGGTGTGTGGGGAAGGCGAGTGAACTAGAAATGAGTTCCTATCCGGGAATGCCGGTGAACCTCGCGGGGCGGTCAGGTCTCCATCAGGCATCAGCCCCAAGCCACGCAAGAGGCGGATATGCCCAGCTGGAAATTTGCTCAACTTGCCAACTTGCCAACTTGCCGGCGACATCCGGCGGTTTGTTAGGCAGATTGTGGGGTTTGGCAATTGCTTAAGGATCGTTAAAATTCTGACAGTAATGCGAGGCTGACAGCAGATTCGTTGCTTGAATGGAGTGCCGAATGTACGAATCCGTGGTAAACCGTCGGTGCAGTACGTGCCCAGCCCAGGCAACCACAGCAATTGCCCAATCCCAAGCATTGGAAAGGTCGATGCGTGGACAGGATCATTGCTAGACTTGATCATTACTGGACGGGATTGGGGTAGTGGACCTCGATTGATCCCAGAAGTAGCCAAATTGGCAGGGAAAAGTCACGAAAAAAAGTCCGTAAAAGGTTGTTTGCTGTAGAAACCTGTGAAATTTTGCCGATGTGGTTGCGATACTAAGCAACCGGACTTGACGTATCCTAGAATATTGTTAATTTTGTTGCTCGCTTCGAAGGCAACTTTGAAACGCATTCCCCTGTAGCTCAGTTGGTAGAGCAACGGACTGTTAATCCGTGTGTCCCTGGTTCGAGCCCAGGCGGGGGAGCTTTTTTGTGGATGATGGCAGAAATGACTCCACAGAGGTGTACGGTAAGCGTTGGTGTACGCTCCGTGTCGTAAAGCACGATCCCGGGCGTTTGTCGTTTCCTGGGATTGGCAATTCCACACACCTGGCCCTGTTTGGCCCGTCTACGCTGCTTTTTCTCGATTTCGGCACTGGGTTCCCAACGTCACCCGCTTGCCACAGACGTCGCTCTGACGACTTCTCTGTTCGAACCCAAAAATCGAGGTTCCGATCCGAACTCTAGGTTTTCGATCGCCACTCTCCAAAAACCTCTCGATTCTCTCCCACCCTTATTGCCCAAATTAACAAACCGTTGCATCTCGGGCCCCTCAAAAAAATTCGAACAGAGTCACCGAGAGAATCACTGGCATCGGTAGGCAGCCGCGCAATAGGATTCACTCCTACACGCATGTCCGGTATCCTGAATCACTCGTATTTCGAACCAACCGAGCAAGTGACGTTGGCTAGTTTGGTCAACATCTCAATCGCAGACTTGGCGAATGCGAACTCCACCGTTTGCGAAAGTGAGTCTTCGTACCAGAGCGGACGCAATGTTTGGTTACGCCTGGATATCGTTGCCGCTTACAACTACACCTGCGCATTGACTGGCTACCGAGTTACGAGCAATGATGGCGCATCGATCATTGACGCGGTGCAAATCCACCAGTTCTCGGAGTCTCGCAACGACGATCCCAAGAACGGCATTGCACTCTGCAAGAATGCTCACTGGATGTTCGATCAGGGCCTTTGGTCGCTGGATGATGATTATCGGGTCATCGTCGCTCATTCTACCTTCGACGAAGACACTCGTGACCAGAAGTCGATGCGAGACTTCCATGGCTTGCGAATCGCTCTACCATCAAACGCAAAGCTGTGGCCTGATTCACAGCATATCGCCTGGCACCGTGAATGCAAATTCTGTGCTTGAGCACTGCACAAGATCCGATTTCTAAACGGCGATCTGGCGGGCCATGGTCCGTAGAAGGCGAGTTGGAACGTGATGCTGTAGCTTCCAGGTGATGCTTATTGGTCGGCTGCCGGTATGGCTGACGTAGGTGCACGGACCGAGGAAGTGATACGGTGCGGATAAGCCGGATGGCAGGCTCTTGGTCTCGCGTACAAACAGCAATGGAGTGTAGCCCATCTCACTGTGGCGAATGTACCTTTGGCCTGTCGGCGATTGCTCGGACGTATTGCTCTGCGATTGCCAATGAAACAAATCTTGTGAGACTAGATAGTCCTCGTACATGGTTGTGGGCGAGTACTCGTCTTCGGACTTTTGTAGGGTCACAAAGAACACGTCGAGCTTGCGATCCTTCAGGTGCAGGACGCCTTCACGATGGCTCAGCCGATTGTTGAAGCTCCAGTGGCCCAGCGCAACCAGGATCTCGTCACGCGTGTAAGCTGCATGGATCGCCAATGGATTATAGGCAGGCGAAGTGGGAGATGCGATCAAAGGCGAGTTCTTCAGTCGATAATCCAATACATCGATGAGGTCATTGATCGCAGAGGGATTGTTCCGCATTCGTTGGTCAGCAACTGCTAACGACATTTCTGACTGTTGCGTTCCCCAAAGCGTGGTGTGCAGCATTTCAACCAACGCCGGGGTCGTACTTGAGTCCATTGGATCCGTAGATGAAAGGTACTTCTTTAACTCACCAATCCGCTGCGGGCAATTGATGTGGCTCAGTCGACAGAGGCCTTTGGCGAGTTGTTGCTCGTCGGGCGCATCCACTTGCTGGCCAATTCCGGCATCGGCCAACAATCGCGACCAAAGACCTCGCTTCAGCAATTCGTCCAACGTCGTGTCAAAGTAGTCGATGGCGTCTTCGATCGTAGGCGTTCGGCCAAGGTATTGCTTCAAATCTCGCAACGACGCCAGCAACCGCGGGCGCACCAAACGAATCGATTCGCGTACGTTATCGAGAACTCGTAGCTGAGCAACACGTTCGAGCTTGATCACACAACCACTTGGCAAGTGCGGAAACTCGGCTTCGATTTCGTCGTCGAGCTTGGCGGTCGGCTTGCTGCTGAGGGCCCGGAACCGGCTGGCGAAACGGAACTCTTTGCGTTGAGCACCAATGAAGTCGAGTACCGTCAGACAATCTTTATCAGGATGCAACCGTAGACCACGGCCAAGTTGCTGAAGGAACACTGTTAGGCTTTCCGTGGGCCGCAGAAACAACACTGTATCAACTTCGGGAATGTCGACACCTTCGTTGTAGAGATCAACCACAAAAATAAAGTTCACAGAACGGTCCCGCAGTTTCTGCTGAGCTGAGTTCCGTTGCTCGTCATTCGATTGAGCCGACAGTGCAATTGACGAAACACCGTTGTCATTGAAGAACCTTGCCATGAACTGGGCGTGGGCAACGCTGACACAAAACGCCAAGCCGCGAACGTCGGCAAGGTTTAAGACGGTGTCGTAGACCTTTTCAAGGACTAGCTTGGCTCGGATATCGTTACCCGTGTATAGCCGATCCAAGTCGTCGAATCGATAACCACCACGCTGCCAAGCGAGTCCATCGAGATCGACCGAATCAGCGACACCGAAGTATTGGAACGGGCAGAGCAGTCGACGGTTGATCGCATCCGGAAGTCGAATTTCAGCGCTGGCTCGCCCACCAAACCAACTCAGCACATCAAGTTGATCCGATCGTTCAGGCGTCGCCGTCAAACCCAGCAAGATCGTTGGTTGAACGTGACCCAGTAGTGCTTGATAGCTCGGCGCGGCCGCATGATGAAACTCGTCTACCACGATGTACTCGAATCGATCGGCCGCTTCATTGATCAGATTGCGAGAGTTGTAGCTTTGGATCGAGCAGAACAAGTGGTCGCGCTGCCCAGGATCGTTGCCATCGACGAGTAGATCACCAAAGTTCTGGTCCCTTAAGACGCAACGAAACGACGTCAACGCTTGATTGAGAATCTCCTTGCGGTGGGCGATAAACAGAAGCCGAGGCTTGCGTGCGAGTTGCTGAGTCACTCTTGCGTAATCGAACGCGGCGATCATCGTCTTGCCCGTTCCTGTTGCCGCAACCACCAGATGTCGATGCTTGTCTTGGACTTGGCGTTCCGCAGCGATGATGTCGAGAATCTCTTCTTGGAACGGGAACGGACGCAAATCGAAATTGATCGTCGATCCTGAATCCGACGCAACATGGCGTTCCCTCTGGATTGCCTGACGTAGTCTATCGACAGCATGCTCGTCGAACGCCTGGAACTCGTCATCTTGCCAATACGTCTCGAACGTTCCTGTGACCTTGTCCCAGAGATACGGTAACTCGTACTGGCTGATTTTGGTTGTCCACTCGAGTCCCTCAGATAGAGCGGCATTCGACAAGTTCGCCGAGCCAACGTAGGCGCTACTGAAGCCAGTGTTCCGGTGAAATAGATATGCCTTCGCATGCAACCGCGTTCGCTTGGTGTCATAACTGACGCGAACTTCAGTCTTCGGCAATTCTCGCAGCACTTCGACAGCCTTAGGATCGGTCGCCCCCATGTAGCTCGTCGTAATTACGCGAATCACTGGTCCGTCGCCGTCGGATTGTTCGACCATTTCACGAAGATTGTCCAGCAAGACGCGTAACCCGCTCCACTTGATGAACGAGCAGAGGATATCCACACGATCGCATGTTGCGATTTCTTTGCGAAGTTGGCTGCCAAGGCTGGCATCTAACCGCGTCCCGGTGAATAGTGACGAACGCGACAACGGGCTGTCAGGACGATCTTTAGATGGAACGTTCGCTGAACGATGGATCGCCAGTAGTCGCTGCAACGGTGTGGCGATACTGAATCCCACAGACTCTTGATCGCCCAGGACTACCGCGAGCGTCCCAATGATTCGTTCAACCAATTGCCGCTGCTTATCAGCCGCATCCGAGCCTCGATGCAACGCCAAGCTTGAAGCAATCAGTCGTTCCAAATACTGAGCAAGAACTGAATGCGACTCCTACGAATCCACCGGTGCGAGTGCCACCAATCGTGGATCCCCCAGTTGAGCAATCTCCGCTTCGATCGCCTTCGTCAGCAAATGATCGTATAGCCCCGGTTCCATAATGGCTTTCTCCTTCTTTCTCAAGTTTCACGCTTGGGGATCATTCTACCGATCCCAGCTGGCTGCCGGACTCGGCTCATCGATACCACGTCGGCGGCACCAAGAATTTTGCGCCTGATGGATGAACAACGACTGTTGATGCTTGCTTCGAAATCCAAGTGTTAAACACCAAGCCGATTTCTGGTGCTTGCTCGACCGTTTTCCGATTCATTCCAAGATTGGTCGTCAAATGTGTTCGAACGCGGTTGCCATCGAAGCGACGGTCGAATTCATCGAGCGCGCAATAAGTCTACATGTTCAACAAACCGGATACGGAAGCGGTACCGATTGGGCTCGATCGAACGGGAATCGCGTAGGCTCGGTACTTCGATGGGGCAAAGAGCTTTGATACGGGATTGAACACAAAGTATGTGAAGGTTCGGCGTTTCCACTTCTCTGCTCCGTCCGGCTGGCTGACATCCGAATTCCAGTGGTGTAAGTTGCGAATGACGTCGAACAACTGCGATACGAAGTGGATTCGACGTCCGCCAACGTCGACATCCGCCATCGTCGACATCCGCCATCGTCGATAACTGGCTGGACGATCTGGAAAACACGGTTCATCTCTCGTGGAACGTCTAAGGCACTCGAGCGAAGAGTCTCGAGCGACGAATGGTTCAGCCGCTTGATTTCCTCCGGGCCAGTATAAGGCAACAAGACGGTTTGAAAAGCAGAAATGCCAACCTGGCGAAGCAAGTGCACGCTGTTTGATGCCAAGTTCCTTCGACCGCGTGCGACGTGAGAGCTCACCATCGACACAAACGTGTCGGACGTCTGGAATGGCTTGAACCGAGGAGAAGTCGCAAACTTAGCGTGATTCGCGACCGGATCGGCACGACTGATCTCGAACTTAATCCAAATCCGAGGCGACGCGTCCTCTATTTCGAGGCAAACGTCTGCGCGAGGGCTGTAGCCAAGCAAATGCCCGAAATCGGACGAAAGCAACCGTTACTCGCGCCGGCAACCCCAGCGGAGAGGACACTGGGCGGCAAATGCTTCCTGTAAAGAGTTTGCTAAAAAGCCCATTAACGCCGCTCCAATTCGCCCAGTCGAAATAACGAAACGCTGGCTGCTGCCCACAATTGACCGTGTTGCTTTATCCCCGAATCTAAGATTCCCGGGAACTAACAATTCGGTTCTGATCCAACCGTTTCAAGTCGGATGCCTTGGACAGACTCAAGTGCCTCTGGGTGGTTTTCACCACGCATCGGGTAAGACCGGTAACCGTGGGCTAACGCCCTGCGGCTGATGTGGTGGTTCTAGCTTGGTAAGTAACTTCAACAGGTCACTTTGCCTAAACAGGCGATAACCGTTGGCCGGATTTCGACGCATGGGAATTTTTCCGGCTTCCGCCCATTTGCGAAGCGTGTTTTGTGACACACCCAGAATGTCGGCTGCTTCAGCGGTCTTCACATATTCAGTCAATTTCGTCATCGCGTCTTCGCTCTCTGGATGTTCGCTAACGCTTTGCAATGATAAAGTCTACAAAGCCCTGCACCCCACTGATAGGCCAAAGCAAATGACGACTGCCACTGCCAAGACGATTCAAATTTATCTGCCGACCGGTGAACCGCGAGGCATTCGTATCGCTGAAATTACGACACGTATCGTTCAAGCGGTATTGCTCCCGCGTAGTGATCTAGCACAGGGCAAGCTACGCAAGGAACTAAACCTGCCGGGTATCTACCTCTTGTTCGGCGAGGGCGAGGACGAAGTGAAACCGATCGTTTACATCGGCCAGACCGAAGACGCTCGGAAGCGTTTTGATAGCCACAATAGAACGAAGACGTTTTGGAAAACGGCGATCTTCTGTGTTTCCAAAACACAAAACTTCACGCAGGCCCACATTCGATACTTGGAATGGTATTGCTTGCGGCGAGCGAAAGAGGTGGCACGCTACACGCTCGACAACGGCCAGGTGCCAGAGAACTCAACTTACGTTCCCGAGCCGATGGAAGCGGAACTACTGGACGTCTTTGAAACGATCAGCACTTTAGTTTCGACGCTTGGATACCCAGTCTTTGAACCGCTTGCTCGCAGTGCTAGTTATGGTCCGCGTTTCTTTTGTCGTTCGCGCGGAAGCGATGCGACCGGTGAGTTGGTCGAAGATGGCTTCGTAGTTTTTCAAGGAAGTAAATCCCGAATGGATCCCACACCTTCGATGCCTGAATCAATCGGTAACCGACGCAAGAGCATGCTGGAAGCTGGAATCATCGAGGAGATAGACGGCGTTTACGTTTTCCAACAAGACTATCTTTTTCCGTCGCCGAGCAATGCCGCGGCGACCGTACTCGGTGCATCCGCAAACGGATGGAACGAATGGAAAGACAAAAACGGAGCGACGCTAAGCGAAGTCCATCGCGTTACGGATGATGCGAGCGATAGCGATGACGACCAATAGCGAACTGGCCTAACGACGCCGCGTTCGCTGAACCAACCGATCCATCTACCCAGCAAGCCAACACGCCCGCGAAGTCGCCTTTGTGCGGCCTTGTCGCGGGCGTTTCTATTGGTCGCCCGAGCACGTTTGCCTAACGTTTTCGCCGCGCCAAACAATTCGCGGAATAACTCCGGAACAGCGCTGGATGTGTTTTTGAGACAGAGGTAACTGTGTGGTCCCGCCCGCCACGGTGGCGAACGCGAACGTTTGTTGTTTCCTGGGCTGTGATTCCCAAGCTTCTAGCACTGCTAACCCCGTTTACTCGACTTTCTTTCAATTGTCGGAATTTCCTGAATCGGGATTCCCTGAATCGTTGTTGTCTAATTTAGCCAGGGGTGTCTTCTTTTCGGTGATGACTTCGCACTGCTTCACCATCTGGGCGTTCAAAGCTATGTACGATGACCACTCTTGAGGCAAGTCGTCTTCGTGGAAAATTGCATCGACTGGGCATTCCGGGACACAGGCTTCGCAGTCAATACACTCATCGGGATGGATGTAGAGCATCTGCTCGCCCTGGTAGAAACATTCCACGGGACAGACCACAACGCAATCGGTGTATTTGCAGTCCGAACAAGGTTGGGCAACGACGTGAGTCATTCTAGATCTCCCATTAAGGTTGCTTGACAATATCTCTTTTTGGGCTCATTAGTCGTTTTGGCGTTAGCCACGGTTTTCACCTTCAACCGGGGCTAACGCCCAAACGGCTAATGTTGTAATGTTGATCTCCAGCAGGCTGCCTACACGTCCGGCAACCCGTGACTGGCCAGCAAGATTGATTCAAGATGACGTAGGACTGCGGGGACTTTGACAGCCAAGACGACATCGTTTGCGAAGGCAAAGATCAACATTTTTTTGGCAAGCTCAAGCGGTACGCCTCGAGAACGCAGATAGTAAAGTGCCTTTTCATCCAGTTCGCCGATCGTAGCGCCGTGCGTACAGCGGACATCATCGGCGTAAATTTCCAGCTGTGGCTTGGTGTTGACCACGGCATCATCGGACAACAGAAGTGCTTGATTGCTTTGCTTTGCGTCCGTTTTCTGAGCGTCTTGATGAACGAAAATTTTGCCGTTAAAAACGCCTCGGGCTTCGTTATCCAAAATGCCTTTGTACAATTCATAACTGTTGCAGTTCGGCTTGGCATGATCGATCCGCGTGCGACAATCCATCAACTGTTTGCCAGTTGGCATGTAAAGTCCGTTAAGCGTGGTTTCGATTCGTTCGCCATCAAGCAGGCAATTCAATTCGTTCCGCGCTAAAGAAGATCCGAATGAAAAATAGTGCGAGCGGAAATTACTTTCAGCTTGCTGGGTCACGTGAGTCGCTGCCAGGTGAATCGCTTCAAGTTGCTCATGCTGGAGTTTGTGGTGATCAAGTTCCGCGTTTGTATCGACTTCAATTTGAGTAATCGCGTTGGTGAAGTAAGCGTCTCCAGCACCAAAGTAACTTTCGATGACTGCCGCCTTGCTGTTCTTGCCAACACGGATGAGTATCCGAGGATGGGACACGCCACGGCCTTCGCCGACCGATAGAAAGACCAAATGAATCGGTCGATCTAAAATTATCGAATCGGCGATTGCAATGTTCGCACCGTCATCCAGGAAGGCCGTATTGAGGGCGGCAAACGGAGAGTCGGCGATGCTCAGGTTGTCGCAGAGAATCCCTTTGACTTCATCCGGGCAACTACGAATGCTACCCGCTAAGTTCTCGATAACCACTCCCATAGGCAAGTCGGTAACGGTTGACTTTTCCGCAGCAAAGCGACCGTTGATGAAGACCATGCGATAGGCTTCACCGTCCAGCGAGGCTCGTTGCAGGAGTGCTTCGACTTGCTGGTTATCCGAGCCTACCAAAGGCAACAGGCTATAGGTCCGATTGGTCAGCCCCGCCAGGTTGGTGAACCGCCAATCTTCCATTCGTCGAGTGGGGATCCCAAGCCGTGTGAACGCCTCCAGTCCCTTCTGCCGCAGCAGGCTAAGCCATGATGGCGCGGTAGCCTCTTGCTTGAGGAACAGTTCGTGCTGATCTTGATAAGTTTCGATTTCAGTAGCGGTCGTCATTCGTTTCTTCCGATGGGGTTGATCGCGGTCAATTCATGAAGAGGGTTGCCATAGAGGACAGGCTTCCAGCCTGTGGATAGCTTGGCTTGATAGGCTGGAAGCCTATTCTACGCGATCACGAAACTGCCAACTCTTTCAGGTCACCGTAGCCTTTGGCTTCCAATTCTAACGCGAGTGACTTGTCGCCCGAACGCACGATTTTTCCGCCTGCCAGTACGTGGACTTTGTCCGGCACAATGTAGTCAAGCAGTCGCTGATAGTGCGTCACAACGATCGTTGATCGCTCGGGACTTCGCAACGCGTTGACCCCATCGGCAACAATTTTTAGGGCGTCAATGTCCAAGCCGGAATCCGTTTCGTCCAGTACCGCGAGTTTGGGTTGCAACATCGCCATCTGCAAGATTTCATTCCGCTTCTTTTCGCCACCCGAGAATCCTTCGTTGACCGACCGCTCCATCATGCTCTTGTCCATCCCCAGTCGCTCGAGATTCTCTTTCAGTTTGGCAACAAATTCACTACGGCTCCATATTGCCTCGCCGTGATACTTGCGAATTGAATTCATCGCCGCTTTGAGGAAGTATTTATTGCTAACGCCCGCGATTTCGACAGGATACTGGTAAGCCATGAAGACCCCTTCGGCCGCCCGCTCTTCAATGTCCAAATCCAGTAAATTTTTTCCGTTGTAAATGATCTCGCCTTCGGTGACTTCGTAGTCTTCGTGACCGGCGATCACGTGCGCCAACGTACTTTTTCCGGATCCATTGGGCCCCATGATCGCGTGCACTTCACCGGCAGCAACATGCAAGTTAATGCCTTTAAGGATTTCGGTGTCTTCGCATCGGGCGTGGAGATTTTTGATTTCAAGCATGATTATTTCTTAGGAAAGGGTTGGTTAGGAAATACAGCCCAAGATCTTCCCTGGGCATATATGAGCAAGGTCTGTGCGTGGAAACTTATCCCACACTCCCTTCCAGGCTAACGCTAAGTAGTGCCCGCGCTTCGACCGCGAATTCTAGTGGCAACACGTCATAAACTTCTTTGCAAAAACCGTTGACAATCATGTTAACTGCGTCTTCGCTTGAAAGTCCACGTTGACGAAGGTAGTAGATTTGGTCCTCGCCCACCTTCGATGTCGACGCTTCGTGTTCTACCTTTGCGGTCGTGTTGCGAACTTCGATATAGGGAAACGTATGAGCCCCACAACGATCACCAATCAGAAGCGAATCACACTGAGAGAAATTCCGCGCGTCCGTCGCACCCTTCATCATCTTCACTTCGCCGCGATAACTGTTCTGACCAACTCCCGCGGAGATACCCTTGGAGATGATCGTGCTCTTGGTATTCTTGCCGATGTGAATCATCTTCGTGCCCGTATCGGCTTGTTGATGATTGGCGGTGACTGCCACCGAATAGAATTCGCCGACCGAGTTATCTCCTTGCAAGATCACACTGGGATACTTCCAGGTAATGGCCGAGCCGGTTTCGACTTGTGTCCAAGAGATTTTTGAATTGTCGCCACGGCAAACGCCCCGCTTGGTGACGAAGTTGTAGATGCCGCCTATGCCCTCGGCGTTTCCAGGATACCAGTTTTGAACAGTCGAGTATTTGATCTGTGCATCATCCAACGCAATCAACTCAACGACCGCTGCGTGCAGTTGATTTTCGTCACGCTTGGGCGCTGTGCATCCTTCCAAGTAGCTTACGTAGGCGCCTTCTTCGGCAATAATCAGCGTCCGCTCGAACTGACCCGTGTTTTGAGCGTTGATCCGGAAGTAAGTGGACAGTTCCATCGGGCACCGCACGCCCTTGGGGATGAAGCAGAATGATCCGTCACTGAACACTGCGGAATTCAGCGCCGCGAAAAAGTTATCGGAGTACGGAATGACCGAGCCGAGATACTTTTTGACGAGTTCGGGGTGGTCGTGGACCGCTTCGGAAAAGGGGCGGAAGATCACACCGTGCTTTTCCAATGTCTCGCGATAGGTCGTCGCAATGGAAACGCTGTCGAAAACCGCATCGACGGCGACAGTGACGTTCGACAGAACCTTCTGTTCGTCTAGCGAGATGCCTAGCTTCTTGTACGTTGCCAATAGTTCGGGGTCGACTTCGTCCAGACTGTTTAGCTTCGGCCTTTGTTTTGGCGCGGAGTAATAAATGGACGCTTGGTAGTCAATCGGCGGGAACTTGACGTTTTGCCAATTGGGTTCTTCCAAGGTAAGCCAGTGGCGGTAGGCTTTCAAACGCCATTCCAGCAACCACTCGGGTTCGTTCTTTTTGCTGGAGATCAGACGCACGACGTCTTCACTTAGCCCCGGCGCTATCGATTCAGCCTCGATTTCGGTGACGAAGCCATGTTCGTATTCGCGTTTGGCGAATTCTTCGAGCATTGCAGTTTCAGATGTCATATGCGAATCTCCTAGTGATGATTGTCAGGGCGCCTACGCCGCAACTGTAGGCCAGGCTTTTAGCCTATCAGTCCATGCCGATGCCAGGCAATAAGCCTGTGACACTATGTCGTTCCAATGTTACTATCGTTCCAAAGTTACTGCTGTTTCAATAACGCTGCTGTTTCAATGACGCTTAGGCCGTGAAATAGCTTCCGCAGCTGCACGACTTCGCTGAATTGAGATTGCTGAACGTGAAACCTCTGTTTTCCAGGCCGCCGTGAAAGTCGAGTTGGATTCCATTCAAATACAACCCACTGTTCCTGTCGACTGCAACGCGAAGCCCCTGAATCTGGGTCGACACGTCTTTGTCGTCACTGACGTTCTCATCACATTGCCAAAGACTCAGCAAAAGTCGTCAAGTCGTCAAGACTTTCGGCACTTTCAGCGATCTGTGTGTCTGTGTGTATCTATGAATGAGTATTTACGGATGTGTGTATTTTCGTACGTGTGTATTTTTGTACGTGTGTGTGGCACATCCGAAACTGTTGGCCAGTTTCATTACCGGTAAACTTATCCTGCAGTAAACTTATCCTGCACAAAACTCATCGTACAAAAAACGCGTCATACAAAAAACTTGTCGTCAACAGTGCACTCGTTGCCTTCGGTGTACAACTAATATGCAATTAGCATGCCATCGCCCAATGTAAGTATCTTTTTTCGATCTAAGTCATTGATTTCAAAAGGTTTGTGGTTCTTTGATCGAGCCCGCAAGCCGCCCCACCCGATGACGAAATGACGTTATGTCGATGGGGAATGATCGGGCATTGGTTACGGATTGTAAACGATTGTGCTACGATTTAGGAGGATAAAACTTCGAAAACTAATTTTAGGCGACGCTTTGTCGAAATTTCGACGTGTGACTTTATTTCGATGGATCTTCGATGAAAAACACCCCCGAACAGTACGAGCGACTAGTTGAGCGGATGCTCGAACAGATTAATATGGGGCAAGGCTTGGACGAGATGCTCAGCTCCGTCTACGAGCAGCTTCGTGGAGTGGTGCCGTACAATCGCATTGCTGTGGCGTTGCTGGAGAAATGCGGTAGTGTGTTACGCCTGGTCTCCTGCCGCTCGGACGGGGACGTCATGCTAAAAGTCGGCTATGCCGCGCGTATCAACGGGTCGACGCTCGCGCCCTTACTACATACGGGACAACCGCGAATTCTGGACGATTTGCACAAGTATTTATCGGAGAAACCGGATTCGCCCTCGACCGTGCTGATTCATCGCGAAGGCATGAGGTCGAGCCTAACATTGCCCCTTTTGGCAGACGGTCAACCGATCGGTGTTATCTTTTTTTCAAGCCGACAACCACACACCTACACCCTGGCGCACGCTGCGCTGCTGAAGCGTTTGGCAGGTCACATTGCGATCGGCCTTGAACGAAGCCGACTGATCAGCGATCTTCAGCAGACCAATCAAAAACTAGCTGACGCGAACGCGGAAAAGGATCGGTTTCTGGACACGCTACGGCAGGAAGTCGAAAAACAGACGAAACAAATTCGGAGTTCCGAAAGTCGCTATCGGTCGTTGGTGAAGTTGGGGCAAATCGTGAACTCAAGCTTGGACCGGCGTGAGGTCTTCGAGCATGCTGCCGAACAGATCCAGCTGTTGCTTGATTGTGATCGTGTCAGTCTGATTCTCGGGTCGGACGCCGAATCACTGCAGCTTGGGTTCGCGATCGAGTTTAGCGACGGGCAGAAGAATTGGGTTGAGCTTTCGTCGCGACTTCAAGCGGACTCTGCGTTCCATTGGGTCCATCGAAATCGGCAACCGTTAGTGGCGGACCGCTTAGAAGAAACCCATACCTTCCCTGAACACAAACGTCTTCAAGAAGCCGGTTATGCCTCTGTCGTTCACTTGCCGTTGACGTCGCGTGACCAGCAAGTGGGCATGTTGGGCATCGCATCGCGATACGATGGCCGCGCCAGCCACTGGGATCTACAGCTGTTAGACGAGGTTTGCGTCCAACTATCGTCCGCCCTAGATAATGCGGCCGCGTACGGTGAGATTGAACGGCTTAAACGCGAACTTGAACAACAGAACGTTTATTTGCGGGACGAACTTCATATCGAACATGCCTCGAGCGATATCGTTGGCGAGAGCCGTTCGATGCAGCAATTGCGAATCGCGATTGAGCAAGTCGCATTGACCGATTCTACGGTGTTGATCCTAGGGGAAACCGGTACCGGGAAGGAACTGGTCGCGCGCGCGATTCACGACGCCAGTGCCCGCCGTGAAAATCTGCTGGTGAAAGTCAACTGTGCTGCCCTGGCTTCGAATCTAATTACTAGCGAACTGTTTGGCCACGAAGTGGGTGCATTCACCGGCGCGACGGAACTCCGCCGAGGTCGTTTCGAGCTTTCGCATCGCGGCAGCATTTTTCTTGATGAAATTTCAGAAGTCCCAGCCGAAACGCAAGTGATGTTGTTGCGCGTCCTGCAAGAGCGTTTGATCGAACGGGTCGGTGGTAGCGACCCGATCGAAATTGACACGCGCGTAATCGCCGCCACCAATCGAGATCTAAAAAAGTATGCCGAGGGCGGCCATTTTCGCGATGATCTCTACTACCGCTTGAACGTCTTCCCGATTCACGTTCCGCCTCTTCGCGAACGACGAGAGGATATCCCAGCGTTGTTAAATCATTTCATCGCTCGGTTCTCGATACGGATGCATAAAACAATCACTCGGATAGAACGCCAAGCGATGGACGCGCTGATGCGATACGATTGGCCGGGCAACGTCCGGGAACTCGAAAATATCGTGGAACGCTCCATGATTGTCAGTCAAAGCGATACGCTGCGAATTGATGCCACTTGGCTGGCGGGAGAGGGATCGTCAGACAATCCCTCTGGAGTGGAATCCCAGCAATCAAATCCCAGCAAACAGTCCTGGGCCCAAATCGAACGCCAAGCGATCCTCGCCGCATTGGCTCGGTGTCATGGAAAGGTCTACGGTAAAGACGGCGCAGCCGCTGAGTTGAATGTCAAACCAACGACGTTGTACGGCAAAATGCAGAAGCACATGATCAAAGGCAGCCGGCAACACAAAGCAAACTAATCGTTCACGTTCATCACTTCGCATACGCTTGCCTGCGTCCGCTTGCCTGCGTCCGCTTGCC
>JBDNHU010000135.1:0-10157 GCA_041688615.1 Mariniblastus sp.
GACCGCATTCAAGGTCCATTTCGCGTTCAATTTGTCACCGCCATCGCCATTGCCGCTACCGCCTACCCACTGAAATTCGATCCCCTGAGCCACCGCCGCGGTATTGATCATCGATACTTGGTGCCCCAAAGATTTCAACTGGGCGACATCTTCCTGCTTGACCGTTTTTTCGCAAACCGCCTCATCGGGTGACCACTGATGATGCACTCGTGGTGAACCGATTGCTTGTTCGATCGATTGCCCAAGATCTAACACTCGAATCACATTTTGCAACGTCGAAGTAATAATCTTCGGTCCACCTGCGGCACCGCACGTCAACACTGGCTGGCCCGTCTTAGACAGCACGATCGTTGGACTCATACTGGACAACGGCCGCTTGCCAGGCGCAATTGCGTTCGCCTGCCCCCCCACCAAACCGAAAGCATTCTTGACACCCGGTGCGATGCTAAAATCATCCATTTGATTGTTCAATACAACGCCTGTCCCCTTGGCAATGAATTTACTTCCAAACGAAGTGTTCACCGTCTGAGTCAACGCCACCACGTTTCCCTGGGCGTCCGCGGTCGTCAAATGGGTCGTATGTTTGTCGCCGAAGAATTGGGACTCGGCACCCGGCGGCATTCCATGCTGTTCCACTTTGGCCGATCGATCCAAAACAATCGAACTGGCCAACTGGTCTAAGTATTCGGGATCCAGCAAACCTTTGGGAACCTTCGCATAGTCAGCGTCCCCCAACCAGAACGCTCGATCCGCCATCGCTCGCTTCATCACTTCCAACAACAAGTGCAAACCCTGGCTGTTGGATTCCGCAAAGATCGCTTTGACGTCAAAACCACTAAGCATCCCCAGCATCTGAGCCAAGTGAATTCCGCCACTGCTGGGCGGAGGAAATCCAACCACGCCCAAGCCGCGATATCCTGTCACAATCGGCTGTCGAACTTTGGCCCGGTAAGCCGCCAAATCTTTAGTCGTTAGAATTCCGCCCGTTTGCAACAAGTGGTCCGAGATCAACTTAGCGACTGGCCCATTGTAAAAATAATCGCTGCCATTTTTGGCGATTCCGTTCAACGTTCTGGCCAGATCAGGCTGTCTTAGCGTGTCCGTTCCAGAGAGCAATCGATCGCCTGGCATTAGAATGCGTTTCGATTCGGAGAACATTGAAAGTTGGCCGGCATTTTTCCGAATGATATTCGCCAATCGCCCCAAAACAAACCCTTCTTGCGCGACATTGACCGCTGGTTCCACCAACTTTTCCCAAGCCAACATTCCCAAACGCTGGGACAACATCTCCAACGCCGCCACTTGGCCAGGAACGCCAACTGCCAACGGGCCGGTTTGACTTAGTCGCCCGTCCGCCTTCCCATCGCGAATGTACATATCCGCCGTCGCCGCCGCTGGAGCTTCTTCGCGGCCGTCAATCGCGTGCAATCTGCCATCAGCAGTACGAATCAGCGCAAAACAGCCTCCACCAATCCCCGAATTATGCCCATCCACTACCGAAAGCATAAACGATGCCGCTACGGCACCATCAATCGCATTCCCGCCCGCCTGCATCACGTCCATCGCCGCTTGACTTGCCAATCGATGAACCGTGGCAACCGCATATTGATGACCTGACGCTGAAAATTGACCGCCCGAGTCCTGCAGATCTCGCAAACCAGCCCTTGATTGGACATGGCTTTGGGCAACAGAGCCCCCTTGATTGGCCAACGTCATTCCGCCAGCCAACATAACCGGGATGCCCGTCGCCGTAGTCCTTAGGAAATCACGACGAGACGCCATGCCGGCGGAAGCAAGTTCTGCTTTCATTTTTTCACGGGACATCGCAGTCCACTCCCAAAAAAGACCGTTGATGGAAAACCCGACGAAGAGCAACCCAACAGTTAGCCTATGTTTGACGTTATCAACTCCAGGAACCGTATCACAACAAACGCCACAATCACAATCAAATAGGTGATCCTGAACCTAAAGGCCTAGTTCATTACATTCGCCTACACGTCTGGATCGAACACGATTCATCTGCCACCAACGCCCCCCTGCCAAACACGCAGGTCAGACCGTTGCCTCTTAGATCGAGTAAACTGACCGTGGGAACACCGCAACAGTAAGTAAACACGGGACCGAAAGTGGCAGGATTCGGGACCTAGTGGTTTGTGGCAGCCAATATTTGGTTTGTACCCTAGCGAAAGTCGTCAAGATATTCGGCGAATTATGCTGCGGTTGGAAACTCTTAACTAATATCGGTACCCTAAAAACAAGGTGTCGCAGACAACTAAGGTGCCGCAGACAAACAAGCTGTCGCAGACAAATAAGCTGTCGCAGACAAATAAGCTGTCGCAGACAAACAAGCTGTCGCAGACAAACAAGGTGCCGCAGACAAACAAGGTGCCGCAGACAAACAAGGTGCCGCAGACAAACAAGGTGCCGCAGACAAACAAGCTGTCGCAGACAAACAAGGTGCCGCAGACAACTAGTGTGTTGGACCTAATAAACCAGCAAGCTAAAGCAGGAATGAGGTTCCAACTTCTTACGACCGCCCAGTCCATCCAGTTCAATAATGAACGCACATTCGACCACTTCGCCGCCACATTTCTCTACCATCGTACAGCACGCGTTGACCGTGCCACCGGTCGCCAACAGGTCGTCAACCACTAACACTCGATGACCCGCGGAAATCGCATCAATGTGCATTTCTAATGTGTCAGTTCCGTATTCCAGTTCGTATTCGTGTTTCAGACTGTCATAGGGCAGCTTGCCGGGCTTACGAATGGGGACAAAGGGAATTCCCAGTTGAATGGCCAGCGGAGCACCGAAAATGAAACCTCGAGCTTCTGCCGCGACGATCGTGTCAATTTTTTGCCCCTGATATCGATCGCAAAATTGATCGATCGTGGTCTTAAATGCTAATGGGTGAGACAACATGGGAGTGATATCGCGAAACAAAATTCCTGGCTTGGGGAAATCAGGGATCGCACGTACGTAATCTCGTAAATCAACCGAAGCCGCAGAAGTCATCTTTTCAATTCCCATTATTCTCGAAGAAGTTTCTAACTAAAATTCAAGCGACTCTCTCGCCTTGCCACAACGATCGTTCCGCAGTTCAAACGCCCCAAAACCAAACGCCAAAAAATTGGCCCAGGCCACTTCGGCCTAATCCAAACAGGCTGCGTTGGATTCGACAGCCAAATTCTAACCGATCTGCCACGCTAGCAAACGGTCGCAAGCAGAACAAATGCCAGGCAAATGCCAGGCAAATGCCAAACAAATACCAAACAAATACCAAGCAAATGCCATTCTAAGCAAAAAATAAACGTCGGCGCCGGGAGCCACCAATCCAAACGCACGACAATAGCACGACGCGCCTGTAGCTAGACAGAACCACTTGAGCGTTTTCGCGTCCAGACATTCGTGCGTCTGGCCTTCACTGTTCGATGACTGCGTTCACCACATCCTCAGCCACGAAGATCGGCAACACAGGATCGCAGGTTACCGCGACAGCAATCGCGTCCGAGGGGCGGGAATCGATCTCAACCAACTGGCCCTTCTGTTTTACACAAATCGAGGCGTAGAAGGTACCATCTTTCATGTCGTGGATCTTAATATGATCCAATTCTCCACCCATTTGCACGATAGCATTGACGACCAAATCATGAGTCAACGGTCTGGGCACCGTCGGTTGCTTTCGTACGCGTCGATCAATGCTACTGGCTTCGAAAATTCCGATGACTATCGGAAACTCACGCGAACCATCCACTTCCCGCAAGTAGACCACCTGCTGTTCATGTATTTCGCTGATAATTATGCGACTCAATCGCATCTGGATGAGCATTCACAGGGTCCAATTACAAAATATAATGCTAATTCCGTCGCCACCAGGGCGCTCACAATCGGTCACCAGCCAAAATCTTTTATTCATCACTCTAGCATCCGCCCAAAATTTCAGTCGAAAGATCCCTCGATCCAGCCATCTTCACCGAAGTTGAAGCCGCATCCCCGAAGTCGAAACCTCGACTTTACTTCGCGTCAAAGTATCTGCGCCAGCAGGCTTCGAAATCAAGACCAAGCTTAGCGAAATGGAAGTCTGAAACGTCATCCGACCGGCATCACCAAGGGTTTAGGTCAACGAATTAAGTGTATCGCCCGATAACTCCGACTGCAAACCGCCCAGTTTCGCAGGCAAACCCTAGAAAAATTCCAGCTAAATTCGCCTTGTTCCAGATTTTGTTGTCCGAGTACACTTTTAAAGCGCTGGCTAAGCTTGGCTTAAACCAGTTCCTGGATCGAATCGCGAAGGGAATCGTGACGCGAACCCATCGAAGACGAACAACGGTTGTGAAGCACTCTGCCAAAAGTACTGCTGGATGCCAGTTCGAATTAACGTCTTGATTTGCCAAATATTCTTTTGCATGGAAGCCTGATCATGTTCCACCCAATCGTCAATCAAGTATTGCAGTTGCACCAGGACACGGTCCAAGCGTGGCACCAACAACCCATCGACGTCTTTGAATCAGTGGACCAATTTGTCTCCGACTACACACCGCCGATTGACGACCGAGTCGTTGAATCCTCACGCTGCCCTTTGGCTTGCGATCTTCTCGCCAGCCCCAAGTGGCTGGAAACGATCTGCCGTCAACATAGTTTCAACTATTTGTTATGGCATGAGGAAGACGTCGCCAGAAGCCCATCGGTTGGCGATGCAGAAATTGCTAAAGTCAAAAGAGCGATCGATGGCTACAATCAAAAACGAAATGACTGGATTGAAAAAGTTGACGATCTGCTGAGCGACTGTATCAAAACTGCAAACATACAGTCATTGCCCAATGCCAAATTGAATACCGAAACGCCTGGGTCCACGATCGATCGCTTGAGTATCATGTCGCTACGTTTGTATCACCTTATGGAACAAATCCAGCGCGATGATGTCGACCAAACACACAGAGAAAAGGTGCAACAAAAGATCCAACTGTGCCAACTACAGCATAGAAACCTGAGTCAATCGCTTGTTGAATTGCTGTCAGATATTTCTTCCGGACACAAACGGCACGTAACCTATCGGCAGTGCAAAATGTACAACGATCCAACTTTGAACCCCGCGGTCTACAACGCCAGCCGCAAAGCAGCATAACCAATCGCCTGCCAGATCCTACAAGAAGCAGAAAAAGCAGTTTAGGCTAACACGAAATCGTTGATGCTAACCGCTTTTGGGGCCCGGTACTAACGAAGGCATCCGCTCGGGTCTAATCAATCATCGCCCTGCAACCGTTCGCAATTCATTACAATAGATTGCCTTTGTTCAGTAGCAATTAATTTCGCAAACGCTGTATTAATTTACAGCCTTTGAGTGCACTCGGATCAACCGTAGGGCAAGTCGAGCCAACTGGAGCACACGACGCCTTACCGGTGTGTAGGCAAGTTTGCATTGGTGCACCGGCAACCGCCGGTGCAGGCTGAACCACAACTGGTGTCGTTCTCTTAACGACGTAGCGGATCTGAATCACTCAATATTTGCGAAGCCGAGTCGCTTGACCACAACCAGTGTTGCAAGCCAAAGACGTAGGTCGCCCATATCCGCCAGAACCGTCGTTACCTTGCGTCGTTACCTTGACTAGGCGATGAATCAAATGGGGCAGAGTAACCTTGCGGTTTTACATTCGATCCGTATCCACCGATTTGACTTTGCTAACTGCCAGTCCGATAAACCTGTTGGTCCATGTGACCATATTGCGAACCGCTGTTGACTCGCCGATTTGTATTGCCGCTGGAATTCGAATCATTCAATGACATTCCACTCAATTGAAGTTTGCCTTTGTTACTGTAATAGTTTGATCGAACCCGTTGAACGTTGACGTTGGAACCCAGTCCCAACAAGTCTCGGATCGAATCCAAATCCGATTCACTTCAAAAATCAGCTCCCAACGCGGCATCACCAACTCGACGTTCGCATGTTGAATGTGAAAAAACGTCAGCAAGCCATTCAATAATGACGCCTGGATGCACCGAAATACAACCCACAGAAACACGGAAAACATCAAGCAGATTTTTGAAACTGCCCGTTCAGAAACAAAGCAGTTACCGATGTCCTGAATGTGAAACTCTTTAGCTGCTTATCGCAAAGTTCTAAATCAATAACCTCAGTTCTCATTCTCAATTTGAAACGCCCTTCGACTCAATCTTAAGACGGCCAAAGATACGGAAAAATATATATTTAAGAATGACTCAAACAAATCACCTGACATTTTCGCAAATGCAGATTATTGACGACCAATCCCTGACCGAAACGTCAAAACATTAGGCCAAACCAAGGATTTAGACGGCACATCGCGGTAACCGGATGCTGATTGGCGGTAACCGGATGCTGATGCAACCAATCCATCGTGACGCCTAAAACTTAGCCGATTTGTGATTTTGCGAGGCGATTTTGACAATAGGCAAGCCAGACAAAGGCCTAAAAGCGAAAAAGCGGCACCTTATGCCCCCAAATTCCTCCAGTTTTGTCACGAACCTGTTGGCGTAGCGATTAAGTCAGCGTTATCTTGTTTCTTCCGGTGAAACGTTTTCTTGTCAAAGTCGAAGGTTTGCAAATGAATGAAAGTGCCGAACAGGCGATTGCAGAGATGACCGAGTGGGTTCAAGACCCCGACCAGTATGGTGTCGCCCCCAAGAGTATCCAAATCGCTGCTTCCTATTACATGCAATGGCCGTGGCACGATGAAGAAATTGATGTTCATTTAGTGCATTACGTGATGCCCAACGGCGTCGAAGGCATCGGATTCTCGGGCCCCGTCGCGTGGTCGTTCCCTGCCGAAGATGTCGATTTTGATCTGTTTGAACATGACGAACTGGTGAAACTTTACGCCGGTTGGTATCTGATTTTTGAATTGATCAGTGGCGATGATTATGACCCCAAGTTTACGCCAGACGACGACGCCCAGATGCTAGAACTGTTGGAACAGGAACACGGACTAGCGGATATCGAAATTGTCGATCGAATCAAAATTGGCGATCAGACCTTTTTCGAGATGACCGGCACTGACAACGGCGAACCTTGCAATCTGGCCGGATCGATGGACGGTTGTTTTTCCTGCGAAGCCAAAGATAAATTCTATTGCTTGCCCGCATTGTATACGTTCATCGGATTCGCCTTCTATGAAGAGGACGAAGACGAGAATTTCGAAGATGCCTAAGTGTCGGTTGGGCGTTGATGAATCAGTTTTTGACCGCGTCGAGAACGATTTGTCGACTTCGCGGCTTTGTTCTCTCTTGAGTCCTTGCTTTGCTGAACCCCAGCGTCGTTTCGCCAAATCTTATTCACTAGCGCTCCACCGCTAAACCTTGAAGATCAATTTGCTACAATTGTGTTAGACCAGCGTCCGGGATTTTACGCTGCGTCGAACCAATCCCGTTCTCTTCGATCATACAGTCGGCCTAGATCACGTTTTGCACATGGAAACGTTAACCAAACCGGCGACACGAACTGGCATGGCATAACAAGATGTTTCCTTGCATCCGCAACAAGACGTTCCCTTGCGTCCGCAACAAGGCGTTCCCTTGCATCCGCAACAAGACGGCGCGACACGTTCCTACGGTCGCGAAGATCCAGCCCGACTAAAACCATCCCAAGAACAAACCCACAGCAGATACCGCGAACAAGTACTAACTAAAAGGCATGAACCATGCAAACCATTTTATGGAGGCTGAGTATGCTCAGACCGCTTCTGAACCTTGTGTTTCCCAAACTCGCGGTGGCTCGCTTTAGGACCGCTACGTTGGGTGTCTTTCTTGCTTTAACTTGTATGCCAGGAATGTCTTCCGTGTTTGCTGACGAAGGTATGTGGTTGTTCAACAACCTACCCAAAGACTATTTGAAAAAGACCTATGGCTTTGACGCGTCCCAGGAATGGGCTGAGAAGCTTATGCGTTCCTGTGTGCGGTTCAATTCGGGCGGTTCGGCATCGTTTGTGTCCAGTGACGGTTTGGTTTTGACCAACCACCATGTCGGTGCCGATACGTTGCATAAGCTATCAACCGAAGAACGAAATATTTACGAGGACGGCTATTTGGCCAAATCGTTGGATCAAGAATTGAAGGCTCCTGACCTTGAATTGAATCAATTGATTTCGATCGAAGATGTGACCGACCAAGTCAACGAAGGTATCGATGCGACCTTGGATCCCGAAACGGCTGGCCAAAAGCGACGGTCGACCCTTGCCACTATCGAGAAACGGGCTCAAGACGAAACAGGACTTCGCTGCGACGTGGTCACACTTTACGGCGGTGGCAAGTACCATCTATACAGCTACAAACGCTACACCGATGTTCGCTTAGTGTTCTCCCCCGAGGCGGCGATTGCTTTCTTTGGTGGAGATGCTGATAACTTTGAGTACCCGCGCTATTGCTTGGACTGCTGTATTTTCCGAGTCTACGAAGATGGCAAACCGGCGAAGACGCCCGACTTTCTTAAATGGAGTGAATCAGGGCCGGCCCAGGATGAATTGGTCTTTGTCGCAGGCAACCCCGGTCGCACCAGTCGGATTTTCACTACGGCGGCGTTGAAGTACCAACGCGATCATCGCATGCCTTATGTCTTGAATTTTATTCGCCGGCGAGAAGTTCTTCTGCAACAATTTAGCTTGGCTGGCCCCGAACAAGCACGACGGGCTCGTGATGAATTGTTTGGAATCCAAAATTCGCGCAAGGCCTACAACGGCATGTTGTCGGGACTTCAAGATCCCACTGTGATCGCCGAAAAGCAACAGCGCGAAGCCGCACTGATCAAAGCGATCAAGGCGGATCCCAAACTGGCTCCGTTGGCAGATGCTTATCAAACCATCGAAAACGTGACCGCCAAACGCGTTCAAACCCTGGGCAAGGGCGTATCGCTGAACACTCAACTATTCAACATCGCGCAGACGATCGTGCAGATGGTGGTCGAAGATGCCAAACCATCGGGCGATCGGTTGGAAAAGTTTCGCGATTCGGCACGTTCGTCATTGGACTTGCAACTGTATTCGACCGCCCCGATCTATCCAGACTTGGAACAGGCGATGCTGTCGGACGCGATCGCGAGAATGTGCGAAGTGATGGGCGCTGACGCCCCAATTTGTAAGAAAATTCTGAACGGAGTCAGTCCTAACGAACGCGGTCTGATTGCGGTAACCGGTACGAAGTTGATTGATGTCGCCCAACGAAAAGCCCTGGTCGAAGGTGGTTTGGAAGTGGTCAAGAACAGCACGGACCCCATGATCCAGTTGGCTTGGGCGGTCGACCAAGACGTTCGAAAGCAAGATGAAGTGGCGGACGCGTTGGCCGAAGAGGAACGCCAAGCTTACGCAAAAATAGCCGAGGCATTGTTTGCGACTCAAGCAGATTCAACTTATCCCGACGCTACCTTCAGCTTAAGACTTGCGTTTGGAACGGTCAAAGGGTACCAAGAGGACGGCGAAATGGTCGCTCCGATGACCGATGTCCAAGGCGCTTTCAAGCACGAACAGAAACACGAAGGCGAAGAATTCTTCCAACTGCCTACCTCTTGGAAAAAACATCGCGAAGACATTCCATCCACCACTCCTTTTAACTTTGTTTGCACGGCCGATATCATCGGCGGAAATTCCGGTTCTCCCGTGGTTAATCAAGACTTGGAACTGGTCGGTTTGATTTTCGATGGCAATATCCAGTCACTCGTTGCCGACTACATGTACACCGACAAGCAAGGCCGCAGCGTTTCGGTGCACTCAAGTGTTATACGTGACGCATTGCGTTACATCTACGACGCTCAGGACCTGGCCAACAGTTTGGGCAAGTAGTTCTTAACGTTGCCAGAAACAATTCAAGCCGTCGTCAATGTAGTGACAACATTGACGGCGGCTTTTTTTGATGATCAGGTAAACGTTCAGCAAGCAGAACCCGCAGCTAATCCTTCGTTCAACCACCCATTTCGTTCATTCGTTCGTAAGCGTATCTGAGCACGGTTGTTGACGGGTGGTTTAGGTTGGTGGATTTCCTTTTGGTTTCCAGGAGATCCTATGTTACCAATGTCCAAGACCCCGCGAATTCAACTTTGGCTTGACCGACTCAGGCGACAGGCCGCTTCCCAACTTACCGTGGCCGATTTTTGTCGGCTCGATCAAATTTCAGTGGCCTCTTTCTATAAGTGGAAA
>JBDNHU010000136.1:0-8442 GCA_041688615.1 Mariniblastus sp.
GCGTCGTGCTTGTATTTTGCGTCGTGCTTGTATTTTGCGTCGTGCATGTATTTTGCGTCATGCTTGTATTTTGCCACGGTTTCGCGAAACTTGAGTTCTTAGGTCAGTGATAACGCCGAAATTGCCAGCCGATCGATTACGGGTTGAAAGCGAAACGAACATGCCAAGTCCATTTCCATTCCAGAAAATCTACGTTAGCGGCCACCGAGGGATGGTGGGTTCGGCTGTGGTTCGGTGTTTGCAGGCGGCCGGGGTTCCGCAGATTGTCACGGCTACCAGTAGCGAACTAGACCTACGTCGCCAAGCGGATGTGGAAGCATTCTTCGCAGATCATCGGCCGGATGCGGTGATCTTTGCCGCGGCGAAAGTGGGCGGAATTTACGCCAACAAGACTTACCCCGCAGAATTCTTTTACGACAACATGGCAATGGCGTCCAACAGCATTCATTCGGCTTACAAAACGGGTGTCCAACGCTTTCTGTTTTTGGGCAGCACTTGCATCTACCCTCGGATGACAGCCCAGCCGATCCAAGAGTCGTCCTTGCTGACCGCCCCGTTGGAAGAGACCAACGAAGCGTATGCGTTGGCAAAAATTGCGGGCCTGAAAATGTGTCAGCATTATCGCCATCAGTACGGTGTAGAATTCCATAGCGCGATGCCCACCAATTTATATGGGTCAGGTGACAACTATCACCCTGAAAATTCGCATGTATTGCCGGCCTTGATTCGCCGGTTTCACCAGGCCAAACTTTCGGACCAACCAGCGGTGTTGGTATGGGGAAGCGGAACCCCACGGCGCGAGTTCTTGCATGTGGACGATTTGGCCGCTGGCCTGGTTCATTTGCTGGGACTGACATCACCGCCGGACTGGGTGAACGTGGGCACCGGCGTTGACATCTCGATTGCTGACTTGGCACGCTTGGTGGCTAAAGTGGTTGGGTTCCAGGGCGACGTTGAATTCGATTCTTCGAAACCAGACGGTACCCCCGTCAAGTGTACCGACATATCGCTGATCCGTTCCACTGGCTGGGAGCCTGGGATTGTGTTTGCAGACGGGCTGCGCGCGACCTACCAAGATTTCCTGCAAGAGCTAGATTCCCAAACATTACGAAGCGTTTGAGGCAACGGCTGGACCGTTGATTTATTGTCACTGACGTTACTTGTCTTTAACTTTACGATTTTAAAAAACATGAGCTTACCACCGATTACGAAGATTTGTTGCATTGGTGCTGGTTACGTGGGTGGACCCACCATGGCAATGATTGCCAAGCAGTGCCCGAACATTGATGTGAAAGTGGTTGATATTAATCCCAAGCGAATTGCGCAATGGAATTCGGACGATTTGCCAATTTATGAACCGGGTTTGCTAGAAGTGGTACAAGAGTGCCGGGGGCGGAATTTGACGTTCACCACGGATGTCGAAAAATCGATCAAAGAGGCCCAAATGATCTTTATTTCGGTGAACACGCCGACCAAGACTTTTGGAACCGGAGCGGGCAGGGCGGCCAATCTGGAGTTCGTAGAAAAATGTGCCCGCCAGATTGCGAAGGTATCCAGCGGCCACAAAATCGTGGTGGAGAAATCGACTCTGCCGGTTCGAACCGCCGAGGCGGTGAAGACGATCCTTTCGAATTCAAATCACTCTGCGACCTTCGACGTGCTAAGCAATCCTGAATTTTTGGCCGAAGGAACCGCGGTGGAAGACATGCAGTCTCCTGACCGAGTGTTGATTGGCGGCGAATCGCAAGACGCCATCAATGCGTTGGTGGATGTGTATGCCCATTGGATTCCGCGAGAAAGATTGTTGACCACCAATCTTTGGAGTAGCGAATTATCGAAGTTAGCCGCGAATGCCTTTTTGGCTCAACGCGTGTCATCGGTCAATGCGATCAGTGCCTTGTGTGAAGCAACTGAAGCAGATATCGACGAGGTGGCTAACGCGATTGGTACCGATTCGCGGATCGGTCCCAAATTCTTGAAGGCTTCGGTGGGCTTTGGTGGATCCTGCTTCCAGAAAGACATTTTGAATTTAGTTTACTTGTGCGAATATTTTGGCTTGCCCGAAGTTGCCGAGTACTGGGAACAAGTGGTTAAGATGAACGACTACCAGAAGCGTCGTTTCGTCACTCGTATTGTCCGCACGTTGTTCAACACAGTGTCTGACAAGAAGATTGCGATTTGGGGATTTGCGTTTAAGAAAGACACTAACGACACTCGTGAATCGGCCGCCATTTATGTGTGCAGAGACTTGTTAGAAGAACGGGCCAAGATTTCGATTTACGACCCTCGAGTCACCGAGGAACAAATCCGCTACGCCTTAGAACAGGCGATGATTGGACCGGACGGACGATTGACTGCGGCGTCAGAGAAGCTATTAAAGGACAACGTGGAAATCGTGGGCAGCAGTGCTGCCGCTGCCGATCGTGCGCACGCGATCGCGGTATTAACCGAATGGGACGAATTCAAGACCGCCGACTTCACCGCCATCTACCAATCCATGCAAAAACCCGCCTTCGTCTTCGACGGCAGGAACATTTTGAAGCAATCCAATCTTGGAAACAAAGGGTTCCAATATTACGGCATCGGAAGTTAGGATTCGCTTGTGGTTTGCCCATATCAAGAGTTGCTAAGCGGCGAGTTTATCGGCCAGTTTATCGGCCAGTTTATCGGCAAGGAACCTTCGCCACTTCCAATCTTTGACTTCGGCAGCAATTGCCAACCATAAATGGTAATTGAAGCAGCGGACAATTTGCGCAGAATTTCATTTGATCAAACTTAAGACGCACCTAACCTGAAAATCAAGCGTTAGTGTTCTCCTAACATTAGGCGTTTGCGTTTGAGTGACCAGGGAGTTACCGAACGACCTACTGCGACGACCGTGTCCAGAGACAAACGAAAATTGCGGATCAGACTAAGCCTTGTTTACTGAAATTTGAATTGAAAGAAAGTACCACTCAACCGAAGTCTTTGGGCCAAATCGCAGCAGGAGGAACGCTTTGGATCACGGGCCAATCGATTCTTGCTAGAGTCATTTCGATTTCGGCCAATTTCATTTTGGCCTGGCTGCTGAATCGTCAAGACTTTGGACTGCTAGGCCTGGCATTCACCATTTCCGGTATTTGTGAAGTCTTTGGTAGCGGTGGGATTGCACGAATACTGATGCGAAGACCAAATAGCTTTCGTCTTTGGGCGACTCCAGCTTTTTGGCTTTCACTGACATTGGGGTGCATGGTTTCAACTCTAATCCTGAGCATTTCGCTCATTGCAATAGTATTTGGAAATGTAGAATCCCCGCATTACTTTTTCTTAATGATGGTGCTGATTGCGGTCAATTCCTTGATCGAATCGACTGCCGTTGTCTATTCAGCCAAGCTTCGAAGCGATTTGAGGTTCAAGTCGCTGGCTATCCTTGAGACAAGTAATGTAACGGCATCAACCATTTTAAAGGTCATCCTGGCAAGCGTAGGCTGGGGTGCCTTAAGTTTTCCGGCAGCAACTTTGGTAAGTCGAATTGCCCGGATTTTGATTCTGAGAAAAATAGCGCCAGTGGCTATTGGCTGGCATCCAAATTTCCCGAAGTGGTCGTTTTTGGTCGGTCCTGCCATTATTGTGATGTTTACTGATTTCTTTTTACGCCTGATCACCTACGGGGACTACTTGATACTGTCCGCCTTTTCGGTTTCGCGGAAAGACCTGGGACTGTATTACTTTGCGTTTAGTTTTTCGATCCTTGTTATGACCATGTTATCGCAAGGCTTAGTGACCGTACTGTTGCCCACCTATGCCAAAATCGTAGAAACCGACCGTCGTTCGCGAGCATTCCTTCGTAGTTGCAACATGGCATCGCTGATCGTATTTCCGGCTTGTTTCGCTCAATCGATCGCGGTCGCCCCGGCGATACATTTATTTGGCGAAAAGTGGGTGCCTGCAATTCCGCTCTTGCAAATCCTTAGTGTTGGAATGGCGCCCCGAGCAATCAGCTGGCTCACAGCAACTCTTCAGGAGGCCGAAGGAAAATACCGCGCTCGTTTAGGTGCGGCTATTGTTTCGGCAGCTCTTTTTCTTCCGATTGCGACCTGCGGATACTACGTTGGAAACTTGACGGGGATGGCAATTGCGGTAAGCATTTACTACCCGTTGATGGCTTTTGGCGTGGCTTTATATGCAGGGCGATCAAGCGGCATTGCTTTTTCAAAGATCCTTGGCTTGTTTACCAGGCCCTTGGCAGTTGGTCTAGCGACTGTCAGTCCATGCGTTCTCTTGCAATTTTGGGATCCGTCTCCACTGATTCAGCTTTCCTTCATCGCAGTTGCAACCTTGGCCGCGTTCCCGATCGCCGCCAGGTTATTCATGCCAGTTGCTTTTCAGGAACTAATGACGCTGTTTGCTGGAAGGTTTCAGAGATTCGCATTTTTGCTGCCTCCTACCAATTAAGCATACCACTTGCTGCCTAGCTGTTTCCTTCCTGGAACAAGACCACTTATGAACGATCCGCGTGAGAACTTTAACGTCGATGAACACTTAGCTTTGCTAAAAGGCAAACGAGTTTTCTTTGATCCGTTGAATGGCAACCTTGGCGATGATTTAATATTGGCTGGAATCCATGAGCAACTTAAAAGGCATAAAATCCAACTCGTTGGATCGGCAGACGTGGCCGACCATTTGCTAATCAAGGGAGGTGGTGCGTTTTTTCCGGCGTATCATAAGATAGTAAAACACATCGTCGGCTTGTTGAGAGAACGCCCTAATCTTCCGGCCACGATTTTACCCACCAGTTATGGCTTGCCAGATAGCTTTGTGAACCTTGTCGGGGACCGAAACGCTGACTTAACCGTGTTTGCTAGAGAAAAAAAGAGTTTTGAATTACTTGCTGGCTCAATCAATAACCATAATCATTTCAAGCTTTTTTTAGACCATGATTCTGCGTTCCACCTCCAGGATTCAAAACTCGTTCAAACCCTGAGAAAGAACAGAAGAAGTCGCCATATTCTTATCGTTGAGCGCTCGGATGCAGAAGCCTTGAATTCGGATTCGGTACAGGCAACGACGCCACAAGCGATGAACGGTAGCATGTGGCGTGCCGCTAAGACCGTATTACCAGATCCCATTCGACTGTTTCTAAAGAGACAAACCCAACTACCTGCGTTAGAGAAAAAAAACAAATTAACGCCCTTGGCAAAGCGTGGTATCAAGCGAATCCTTGCCGACCATCCCTCGTTATCTCACTTACCGATTAGGTCATTTGACATAAGCCAACGAATTTTCCTGGATCTGAACAGTTTCTGTAGCATCGTCAAAGATTCCGCTGCAGTTTATTCAACCCGCTTACACGTTGGTATTCTGTCAGCGATGCTAAATATTCCAACGTACCTTGTGGATGGTGTCTATCATAAGATCCAAGGAATCCAGTCATTTTCAATGGATTCTTGGCCTCATGTTCAACTTGAGTCCGCAACGACCACGGGTGAAGAGACCACGGGTGAAGAGACCACGGGTGAAGCGACCACGGGTGAAGCGACATGAAAAAAGACATCTTTTCGATTTTAATACCGACACACAATCGAGCGGAAGTCCTAGAAAAGACTCTCACAAGTTTGTTCAAGCAAAGAGCACCTGCCGATGAATTTGTTGAGGTGATCGTCGTTGCAAATGCCTGCACAGATCGAACCCTTGATGTTTGCGAAGAAATGCGGAGTGATAGCCAGTTCGATTTTAAAGTAATCCAAGAACCCTTGCCCGGTTTAAGTATTGCCAGAAATCGCGCGGTGAAAGAAGCCCGCGGTTCGGTGCTAATCTTTATTGACGATGATGTATCACTGGAAGCCGACTGGCTAGGTAGTACGATTGCCACTTACTACCAAACGCCTGCCGACATGGTCGGAGGTAGGGTAAACCTATGGTGGCACGAGGTTAGTCAACCCGACTGGCTGGATGAACGTCATTTTTCGCTGCTAAGTCGCTTGGACCTTGGGAATGAACGACATCAGGTAAACTCCCCATCCGCGGCAATAGGAGCAAATTTTTCGTTTCGTCGGAAAGTATTCGATTGCATTGGTGGCTTTCGCACTGACCTTGGGCGAAGCGGTAAGAAGTTACTGTCGGCCGAAGAGACAGAATTTCTTCGCGTTGCGTTGGAAAAGGGGTTTTGCATGTACTACTCACCAACCGCAGCATTGAAACACTGGGTTGCGAAGTCAAGAATATCGTTGAAATACCTAGGCGGAGTTGCATTGGGAAATGGAAAATCGGCGCAACTTTCAAGACAAGACTTTGGGATCACCACGGTATTCCGATCGATGCTTTCGCACACCAGCCAAGCTGTTTGGCACGCGTCTTTGGCTGGTATTTTTTGGGTAACAGGTCAACATCGGGCTAAGGTTAGCAACTGGATCGACCATTGCCGAGCCAAAGGACGCCTCTTGGGAACGTTGACAAGAGTTTTGTCGGTTAAGGCAACTTCGACCACCGAGAAACGAACGACTTGATTTCAGAAGCCAGAATTCCCATCTTCAAAACAATTTCAACTAAACCTTAAGATGCTGTATTAAGTAGCGCAAAAAGAATCCATGAGTATTTCGGTAGTTATCCCTGCGTACAACGCAGAAAGCACGTTAAAGCAGGCCATCGATTCGGTCTTGAATCAATCCGTGCCACCGCTTGAAATCATTGTGGTGGATGACGGATCCAAGGACCGAACGGCCGCAATCGCAGATAGCTTTGGAAGCCAAATTACGTTTTACCGAAAGCCAAACGGAGGCTCATCCCAAGCTAGAAATTATGGAATTCAAAGGTGCCGTGGTGAATGGTTGGCTTTCTTGGATTCTGACGACCAATGGTATTCCAATCACTTATGTGACCTAAAAAGGCAGGCTGAATTAAATCCAGAATTGTCATGGGTGTTCGGACGATACGAATGCTATAAGGGAAGCAAATTTTGCAGACAATCTTCACTAGGTACGTCCAAAGTTTCGCCGACTAAGCATGTGTATGACGAAAGTTTGCAACTGTTAGCCGATGGATGCTCGATTTGGACAGGTGCAGTGTTGATCCGTAAATCGGCGATCCTGGAAGTGAACGGTTTCGATGAGTTGCAGAAAACAAGTCATGACGTGGATCTCTGGTTTAAGCTGGCGATTAGATACCCGGAGATCGGTTTTTCGCCTGCTCCGGTTGCGCGATATCAAATTGGGCAAGCGACCAGTTTGACCGCTACTGCAACGTCGGAAGGTGACAAAACATGGTTTCGATTAATCGAGCGCATGATTGAAGCAAAACCAAGCCTTCCGCTACAGCGACAAGCATTGGTGGACCGGTACATCGCGTACAAAATCAATGGAGTATTCAGAAACGCAGTGGTGCGTCAAAACTATGACTATGCCCAATGGCTTATCGATTGCTGCCTAAGGTCTAAAATCGCTTTACCAGCCCTTGGGCTACGCATCGCGAACCGAATCCCACGACGCGTAATGGGCGTGATGCGGCGTTTGCTTTCCAGTTGACACTATTTAAACCTGCACTTGGCTCAATCACATGAGTGAATTTTGGAGCGTCGTTTTGAAGGACGCAAACCGTTATCCAATGGCTGGAAAAAGGAGCGTTTTAAAGACGTACCTATTATTCCCGGGGTTTCGGTACACATTAATACTGCGTTTTCAACAACATTTGCGAAGAACCAATTGGAGGCTTTTGTCTCGGTTGATGACCGTTCTAGTGTTGCGTCAACAACTTAAGACAGGAATCCAAATCAATCCTGGGTGCCAAATGGGAGCCGGTCTTTACATCCCTCACTTCGGGACAATCGTAGTCAACCCAACGGTAACTCTGGGTGAAAACGTTTACCTTTCGCACAATATCACGCTGGGGAAAGTCCATTCCGGGAAGCGTCAAGGAGCACCCAAAATCGGTAATGACGTTTTCATTGGGGCAGGTGCCGTGGTAATCGGCAACGTTCATATTGGCAACAATGCATTCTTGTGCCCGAATTGTGTTGTTATCGATGACGTACCTGATAACGCTGTGGTTTCGGGTCAACCTGCAAAAATCATATCCATGAAAGGTGCATCCGCGGCGTTGGAAGGCACGCCAAGCTTAAAAGGGCATTCGTTGATGCCGAAAGGGTAAAATTGCAAACTAGGCATCTGGAATAGAAATGGGCCGCAACAAAGTATCGCCTTGAGTTAGATTGCGGCGTTAGTCAACTGATGTGGAACAGACAATATGGACCGTGTTGAAAAAATAATAGCGATCAGCAAAGACATTGGGAGCCCACTGTCAAAAAGTGACCGCGTGCTGGACTTGGGATGTGGTGCCGGCAATCAGGTACAGCGTTTTTGTGAATTGGGCTACGATTGTTTTGGTGGCGATATCAATTTCAAAGACGGAAAATATGTTTCGAATTTACAAGAGGATCATCGCATTCTCAAGATTGAAATGAACCCATAC
>JBDNHU010000137.1:0-44798 GCA_041688615.1 Mariniblastus sp.
GGCAGTCAATATCAACGCCGAGCTTTGATTTACGATGCGACCTATTTGCCGGCGAAGATGCAGCTGGCCCACGACTTGCTTCGGTTGGGGCAGGAACTGGAGGGCTGGAAGTTGGCAGATGAGGTATTTGATGCGGATCAATACTCAGTCGCAGCGCATAATCTACTGACGCTTCCCGACAATCTTACCAAGTTTACCACCATCCAGTCGGGCGGATTCGTGGTTCGGATGGATCGCAAGGAAGCCCAATTGTATGGCGATCAGGTCCTTGATGTGTTAGCCGCTGCCCAATCGGTCTTGGCAACCAAATATGAAACCCAATTACAAACGCCAATCTTTGTTGAAATTTTCTCCAAGCAACAGGACTTTGCTATCCGCACGTTCGGGGTGCCTGGCGGCGATGGTTATCTGGGTGTCTGCTTTGGACGAGTGGTGACGATGAATAGCCCGGCGGCTCAAGGGGCGAATCTAACGAACTGGCGGTCGATTTTGTGGCATGAATTTTGCCACGTGGTGACACTTCAGAAAACCGAAAACAAAATGCCTCGCTGGTTAAGCGAGGGGATTTCCGTTTACGAAGAACACCAGCGTAACCCAGCCTGGGGACAATCTATCAATCCAACTTTCCGCAAATTTCTGCTGGAGGAATTGACTCCGGTAAGTCGATTAAGCGGAGCGTTCCTAAACGCCAAGACGCCGATGCATATTCAGTTTGCCTACTACGAGAGTTATTTGGTAGTGCAGTACATTGTGGAAAAATATGGCCACCCAGCTTTGCTGAAAGTTCTGGATGAATTGAAGTTGGGGTTGCCGATCAACGCCGCCCTGAGTCGTCACGTGGCGCCCATCGAATTTCTAGATCGCGATTTCGAAAACTATGTTTTGCAGCGGGCAAAAGAATTCGCGGTCGATGCGGATTGGACATCGCCTAGTTTAGTTGACCCATCGCTTGAAGCGCTTAAGCAGTTCAACCTGGACCATCCCAATAGTGTGCCTGGCCTGATGTACGAAGCGGCCGCGTTGATCCAGGCCAAGGAATTTGTGGCTGCACAGCCGTTGCTGTTGCAGGTGATCCAACTGGCGCCCGAAGTCGCCAATGATGCCAGAGAGCAGCTGGCTCTCTGTTATAAGAACCTCGAGCGTTTTGCTGACGAACGAGAGACTCTTTTGAGTCTCAGCCAACGTAACGCAGATTCGGTGGAAGTCTTCACTCGCTTGCTTGAATTGTCGACCGCTGCCGAAGATTGGCAGGCTACCAAAACCATGGCTGACCGATTGATTGGTCTTAATCCGTTGATCCCCACAGCCCACCGGTACTTGGCGTTGGCTGCCGAGAAAACAAACGATTACCAAATGACGATTCGTGGACTTTGTGCCTTGGCCATTCTGAACCCAATTGACCCGGCCGACCTTCACTTTCGCTTGGCTACCGCGTACTGGAAGACGGGACAGCGGCAACAGGCAAAAAGGAACGTTTTGATTGCCTTGGAGAATGCACCTCGTTTTCGCCAGGCCCACAGCCTTTTCCAAGAGATCATCGCTGCGGATTCTATCGAAAATGTAGAATCCAATTCACAAAACGGCACGGCTTCTTCGTTGGTGATACCGCCACTTGACGCGCCGCCCCAACCCAAACCACCGGTAACCCACGATTACGATCTTGGACTGCATCTGCCTGTGATTTTGATGCCTAAGATTTCATGGCGTCCAGTGGGCTTGGCTAACCTGCAATGCGGGTCTGCCAAGTTAACTTGCGTTGCAGACAACACAAATTTCCAACGGCTTCCATCACAAGACGCAGGTTGCCTTGCTCGGGCAATCTCATACGCGGAAGGATTTTGCTAATGATTCGTAACTCTTGGATCATTCTGACGGCGTTCAGCTTATCGTTGATCGTTGGCATCACGCTTGCAGCTTGGCAAGGCGTTCAAGATCCGTTTCCCGGCTGGAGTCGTGGAAGGTTCCAGCAACCCCGGAACTATGACGATCGTGCGGGGGTGCCCAAATGGGAGAACGATGAACAATTCAAGAAAGACGTTTTCACGTTCGCGCGGGTCCAATACGATTCGGCATACGGAGGCAGAGGGTGGGGCAGTCGTGGGCAAGGTCGAGGCGGGAAATGGCGGACCGATTACCCCGACGCTGACCTTAATCTCTCGTATCGCTTAAAAGAGTTAACCTCGTTAGAGGTTGATCCAGACGGTGTGGTCGTTCGCTTGACCGATCCAGAGTTGTTCGATTATCCGTTCATCTATTTGATCGAACCTGGCAACATGCTGCTTAGCGAAGATGAAGTCACAGCCCTTCGCCAGTACTTATTGAAGGGCGGCTTTCTGATGGTGGACGATTTTTGGGGCGAAGATGAATGGGACAATTTCTATCGCGAAATTAAACGAGTCTTTCCCGAACGCGAGCCGCAGGAAATTCCGATTGAACACGAAATTTTTCACATCGTTTATGATATCGACGAAAAACCTATGGTGCCAAGCGTTCACGCGTTTTTGAACGGCTACCGAACCGAACGCTACGATGCAGTCGAAGCTCATTACCGAGCGATCTTTGATGATAACGGTCAAATCATGGCGTTTATTTGTCACAACACTGACTTGGGTGATGGCTGGGAACGCGAGGGAGTGGACGAACGTTACTTTCACTAATTTTCGGAAAAATTCGCATATCCCCTCGGGATCAATATTGTGACCTATGCGATGACTCATTGATGCTAGAGCCCACAACCACCTTCAAGAATCCGGCCAAACGCAACCCATTGAATCTCCACCTTCGCCTTAGCAAGCATGGACGAGAACTGAAAACGATCAACGGCCTGCACCCAAAGCCTAGGCAACTTCCGCAAGAGTTCCAAAACGCGAAACGTTGACATTACAAGACAACACTCTAAAACTCATGATCTCTCCAACCCATCCGTCCTCACGTTGATCACATCCGAACACCATCTTCAGCAACTTACAGGAACTGCAACTCGTGGAAAGCACCTTTACTGATTTCGAACGGGAACAACTGGCCGTCAAACAGATTCGGGATGGGCGAGGACAGATCTTCGAACAATTATCCAAGGTCATTATCGGCCAAGATCAAGTGATCGAACAATTGTTAATTAGTCTCTTCGCTGGCGGAAACTGCCTACTAACAGGGGCCCCGGGTTTAGCCAAAACACTGCTTGTTCGCTCCATCGCACAGGTCTTTGACCTAAAGTTTCAGCGTATCCAATTCACTCCCGATCTCATGCCGGCCGACATTACTGGCACGGAAATTTTGCAAGAGTCGGCTGAAGGTCGCAGGCAAATGCAGTTCATTAAGGGCCCCATCTTTGGCAACGTCATTCTTGCTGACGAAATCAATCGAACGCCACCAAAGACTCAGTCGGCACTATTGGAAGCGATGCAAGAGCATCAAGTAACGGTCGCCGGAGTACGCTATACGCTGGATGAACCGTTCTTTGTGCTGGCGACTCAGAATCCCATCGAAATGGAGGGAACGTACGCCTTGCCTGAAGCCCAGTTGGATCGCTTCATGTTCAATATCCAAATCGATTATCTGTCCCAAGATGATGAAGTCAAAGTCGTCCAGCAGACCACCGCGAATCATAAACCCGTGATTCAACAGTTGTTTTCATCGGACGATGTGAAGAGTTTCCATCACACGGTTCGCAAAGTCCCCATCGCAGAAAATTTAGTTCGTTATGCGGTGGCACTTGCCGATGCCAGCCGCCCTAACCGAGACGGAGCCCCCGATTTTATTAACCAGTTTGTCAATTGGGGAGCCGGACTTCGAGCGGCTCAGAATTTGGTACTCGGATCCAAAGCCCGGGCACTGTTGCTTGGCCGTTCGTATGTCAACGCCGAAGATATTGCTGCATTTGCGGCCCCAACGCTGCGGCACAGAATCCTACCCAGTTACCGGGCTGAAGCCGAAGGAATCACTGTCGAAGTCTTGATTCAAAAATTGCTGAAACATGTCAAAGTTCCTACCGTCTAAATTGGTTTGATGAGGGCCAGCGTGAAGATGGAATCTACGAACAATGTTTCATTTTAAACCTAACCTGATACCTGAATGGAATGTCGATCCAAATGAGTGATCCGATTGTGGATAACTTGACCAGCCCCAATCAAGCCGCTGCTTCCCAGGCAGCGTCAGCGGGTCGTTCGTTCGATGCCCTTTCATCCAAGAGCCTGTCTCCGGAGGCCATCATCCGGATCAAGAATCTTGAACTTCGCGCCAAGGTTGTGGTTGAAGGCTTTATGTCCGGACTGCATCGCAGTCCCTACCACGGTTTTTCAGTGGAATTCACGGACTACCGTCAATATTCACCTGGGGACGATTTACGATATTTAGATTGGAAACTTCTAGCACGAGGGGATCGGAAGTACATCAAACGATTCGAAGACGAAACCAACCTGCGCTGCTATCTCTTGGTAGATTTTAGTCGATCCATGAGTTTCCAAAGTCAAAGCTACAGCAAGATTCAGTACACCACCACGGTCGCCGCCACTCTGGCTTACTTTTTGAATCGGCAACGCGATGCGGTCGGTCTGCTGACATTTGAAGAGAAAATTTTGGAAGTGATTCCGCCTCGGTTTCGCACCGGTCACTTACGACGTTTGATGATGGGATTGGAAAGGTCAACCGTTGGAAAGTCGAAAAATCTATCGGCACCCTTACAACAAGTTGCTTCCACGGTAAGAAAACGCGGGCTGGTGGTTTTACTTTCGGATTTCCTGACGCCAATCGAGAATTTGCAGAAAGACTTGGGCTACCTACGTTCGCAAGGTCACGACGTCATTGTCCTGCGGATATTAGATCCCGCCGAAGTGACTTTCCCATTCGACAAAGCGCAAACATTTGAAGACTTAGAAACAGGGAAGCAACTTTTCATTGACCCCGAAACGGCAAGGCAGCAGTATCAACAACGCTTTAGCGAACACCAGCTTCAAATACAAAAAACATGCGAAAAGTTAGGTGTAAACTTCTTCCAAATCACAACCGATCAACCGTGCGATCAGGCACTGTTTGACCTAATCCAAGTCCGGAAATTGACCGGTCAAGTGGCTTCGAATCGGACTTCGCGGAACGCGGCGTCGCTTGGGGGCATTCAATGAGCGTTCTAGCTTGGCTGTTTGGATTGGGGATCCTCTCGATTGCGTTCCCCCTGTTTTTCCATCTGATTCGACGTCGCCCACAAGGTGAAATGACCTTCAGTTCGCTGATGTTTCTTCGCTCCACTCCACCGCGAGTCTCGCGCAAAAGTCGACTTGAAAATCTGCTTTTACTGTTACTCCGGTGCCTGGCGATTGCCTTGATCGCAGCGGCATTTATGCGGCCTTATTTCAGCGATTCGGGCACTCTGTCTGTCAATGATATAGCTGCTCGAAGAATTGTGATCTTGGTCGATCGAAGCGCAAGCATGCAAAGAAGTGGTTTATGGGAACAGGCGCAAAAAAATGTCAAGCTGGTAGTTGAAGGCCTGGATGATCGTGACGAATTTGCCATCTATCTGTTTGATGACAAAGTCGACGTCCTGGTCGATTTCCCTTCACTGGGCACAACCGATGTCTCGAATTCAGGGATCGCCGGAGGTGAGATCAATTCGCCCAGCAGGGGGATGGCTAACCGTGCCAGTGCCATGGAACAACGCTTGCGCGAAACTGCTCCCAGTTGGCGTTTGTCCAACATCGGGTCTGCGTTGACGACCACAGCCCAATCATTGATCACTTGGCGAGACGCTCAGGCGTTAGAAGAAGCACGCCAAGATACAAAATTGCAAATCGTATTGATCAGTGATTTACAAAAAACTGACGATCTTCAATCGATTCAATCCTTCCAATGGCCCGAGGAGGTTTTCGTTGACTTGAAACTGTTATCACCTGCTTCATTCGACAATGCAACCGTTCAAATACTGCAGTCCAAAGGCGATGATGATTCGTTGGAAACAGCACAGAGCCCTAGTCGGCGGATTCGGGTCACCAACAGTCAGGCGTCCCAGTCCGGGCAATATATTGTTAATTGGTTTCGAGGAGCGAAAGAAAATGCTCAATCGCTATCGAATTCTTCGACGCCAGGTTCAGCAGATACTCAATCGCGTGTTCCTACCCAAGGCGAAATCCCTTTTTTCGTACCGCCAGGATCCAGTCGAATCTTACCTTTGCCAGACTTCGCTGCCCGCGGTGGAAACCGCTTCGAATTGGTGGGCGACACTCATCCGTATGACAATACTTTTTACGTCGTACCCGAAACACCGAGAACACTTCAGTTACTATTCGTCGGCCCAGACAATGCTGACGATCCTGAATCGAAATTGTTCTATTTAAAACGGGCAATACCGGAAACGGAAAACCTAAAGGTTCGCGTTCAATCGATTGATGCCACTACGTCCAAAAACCTCTTGTCTGAAGTTGACTTCGGAACGCCAACACCGCTTGAATCAATCGCTCAAGCACCTGAAAATTTTGAGAACTTAAAACCCTCTTTGATCGTAATTTCTTCTCCGCTGGACCTTCAACAACAAGCGGAAGTTTCCAAATTTGTGGAAAAAGGTGGCGTGGTTCTGTTGGTGATCGACGATTCCGCCAAAGTGACATCACTGGCAAAAATGGCTGGCCTTCAGGTCGCTGTCGATGAAGAAGCCCAGCCGCTTGAGGATGCTGATACTGCAGATTCCAAAAGAAACTATTCAATGTGGGTCGACTTAAAGTTCAATCATTGGATCCTGCAGCCTTTTGCCAACCCCAAGTACAACGACTTCACGAAAATTCGCTTTTGGCAGCATCCCAAGTTGCCGCCATTCGCCGACCTAACGAACATTCAGATGATCGCAAGTTTTGATGACAACAGCCCTGCAATTTGGCAACATCAATTCCCTGACCCAAACAGTTTGGGGGCATTGGTTGTCATGGCAAGCGGCTGGCAACCGTCGACAAGTCAGTTTGCATTATCAAGTAAGTTTGTGCCGTTCCTTGGCAACTTGGTGCAACAGGCCGATCGCTTTCCCAAGTTGGGCAGTGGCTACCTTGTGGGACAGCCGATTTCCGTTCCCTCATTGGGACCCGATGGGCGAGCATTGGAAGATGCGATCGTTGTTACCAATCCTGACGGATCGACTTTGAATTTGGAGCCCGGCACGTTAATCGACAGCCAATACCCTGACACAAACTTGCCTGGCATCTACAAAATTGCTGCCGGTGGCAACAATTTTCAGTTTGCTGTGAATCTAGATCGCAGAGAGAGCGAATCTGCGATGATAAACCTTGATCAATTTTCGGCGTTTAACGTTCCACTTGGCTTTCATTCGACGGCTGTCGAAGAATTAGGTCAGTTGCAACAATTGAAGGATGTTCAATTGGAAGACCAACAAAAAGTGTGGAAATGGTTGATTGTTTCAGCCATTGTTTTACTGACCATCGAAGCGATTGTCGCTGCAATCACCGCTAGAAAACCGCTCGCGATCGTGACCTAACGCTCCAAATTGAAACCTTCCCCTGAATTGAATCGTCAACTTCGGCCAATGCAGTAGCGCTTTGAATATCACTTGATCGTTATTTTTTGTGGATCGCATCATTTCACAACCGAAACTCACCCCCATGGACGAAACACTATTCCAACAATTTCGCCCGGTTATCAAACGCCTGGTGTGGCGTCGTGTTTGTTTCGTATTGGCGACGCTTTGGCTTTTGTCAGCGTTCCTAATCTGGCTTGCGGTCCGTTTGGATCTATGGACTTCGCTTTCGTTGGTAAACGCAATCTTCTTTATCGGGCCTGGCATACTATTGGCTTCCGTGGGCGCTGTGGTGCTAACCGTTCGAAACAGTCCTGCACTGACATCGATCGCAACAATGATTGAGCGGAAATTTCCTAACTTAGATTCGACATTGCTAACCGCCATCGAGCAACGTCCCGACCAATTCAGTCAATACGGTTTTATGCAACAAGAAGTGATGCGGCAAGCCTTTACCCACAGTCTAGGAAATCGTTGGGCCGACATCGTACCACTATGGCAATTGGCGGTCACACCGACGTTGACATTGGCAATGCTGGGCCTATTGGCCATGGTGATCATTGTTGGTTTTGGTCGACCCATCACGCCCCAAAGTACTCCGAAATCATTTTCTGAAACCGTGATCAACTCGTCCGATTTGCGAATCACAATCGAACCAGGTTCCACGGAAATCGAGCGGGGCACGGGACTCCTGATTTTGGCACGATTTGATGGTTCGATCCCAAACGATGCAACCTTAATGGTTCATCGCCTTGAAGAAGAATCACGGTCAATGCCGATGCAAAAAAGCTTGGACGATCCTATCTTTGGGATGCGTATCCCATCGGTAACCCAGGCTTTGACCTATCAGGTTCAATATGCGGATAAGATTACGGATACGTTTGAGGTTTCGGTATTCGATTTTCCGGATTTGATACGGGGCGATGCGATGCTAAATTTCCCTCACTATACACAAACGTCAGCAAAGTACGTTCAAAACATTAGCCGTTTGTCGGCGGTCCAAGGCACTTCGATTGACTTGACCTTCTACACCAACAAACCACTCAAATCGGCCACACTTGTTTCTGTGCCTGACCGACTTAAGCAAGGCACGGAACCTTTGTTGGATCCACTGGATATTCAACAGAATCAAATATCTTATCATTTGGTGCCTGACACCATCGACCCAAAGAAATTTTCCACCACACTGATATTGGATCGATCCCTCAAGTTGGAACTATTGCTAGAGGACAACGATGGGCGGCAGAATCGATTTGCACCCCGATTTTCGTTCACTGCATTAGAGAATCGCCCGCCAGACTTGAAAATCGTGCTTCCAGCGAAAGATTTAGAAGTGTCCGCACTTGAAGAATTGCAACTAGTTGCTACTGCCTGGGACGATTTTGGAATGCCACAAATTGGGCTAACCTTTTCAATCGCCGGCGAACCGGAGAGTGAAATCACTTTAGCCAATCAAATCAATGGGAAAACCAAAACTCAAGTAGATTACCTGCTGGCGATGGAAAACCTTGGTGCCCAACCTGACCAATTGGTTTCCTATTACTTTTGGGCCGAGGATTTGGGGCCGGATGGAAAAACTAGACGAATTGCAAGCGACCTGTACTTCGCCGAAGTGCGGCGGTTTGACGAAATTTTTCGCCAAGGTCAGCAACCAACCGCTCAACAAATGCAGCAACAGCAACAGCAACAAGGGCCACCGGGCGGTGGCGCTCAGCAGGCGAGTCAACTTGCCGATTTGCAAAAAGAAATCATGGCGGCAACTTGGAAGTTAATCCGTCGCGAAACACTTTCTAGTGTAAGCCAAAATTTCAATTCGGATGTCGAAGTAATTAGCCAGTCACAACAAACTGCCTTAGATCAACTTCAAGAAGTTGAAGCGGAATTCCAGGAGGCAAAATCCAAAGCGCTGGCCCAAACCGCTGGGCAACAAATGCTTGAAGCGATTGAACAATTGACCGCAGCGGCCACCCACAAATCGACAACCGATTTAAAGACGGCGTTGTCGAAAGAACAGGCTGCTTACCAGAGTCTACTTGGTCTGCGCAGCAACGAAATGGATGTGGTACAGCAGCAACAGCAACAACCGTCACAAGGCCAGCAAGGGCAGGCAGGAAATCGGTCTCAACAGCAAATGCAACAGTTAGATCTAACCGACGATACCAATCGCTACGAGGAACAAAGCCAGGCCCAAGCCGAGTCGCCTGCGGTGCAACAGCAGCAAGAGGATCGACAAGTTTTAAGCCGCTTGAAAGAACTGGCACAACGCCAAGATGATTTGAATCAACGGGTAAAAGAACTGCAATCAGCGTTGGAAGAAGCCGAAGCTAACGAAGAGAAAGACGAGATTCAACGGCGACTAAAATCCTTGCAAGAACAACAGCAAGAGATGCTCCGCGATTCTGATGAGCTGCTAGAACGGATGCAGTCAGAAGAAAATCAACAACGCATGTCACAGGAAGCCAGTCAACTGGAGGACGCCCGACAGAACCTACAAGAATCGGCCGATTCACTGGAAAGCGGCCAGGTTTCACGGGCCGCCGCTGAAGGCACGCGTGCCCAGCGTGACTTGGAAGACTTGCTAGACGAATTCCAAAACCGAACGGCAGGCCAGTTCGACCAAGAGATGCAAGAGTTGCGAAACGAAGTTCGAGATATCGAACGGCAGCAACAGGAGATTGACAAACAGCTTTCCGAGCCCAGCGAATCAACGCAACCAAGCCAGCCGACATTACAAGATGCAGCACCCGATCTTGATTTACAAAAACAATTGGATCAACAAAAGCAACGGGTTGAAGAACTACGGGAACAAATTCAAGAAACGGTGGAGCAAGCTGAAGCCTTTGAACCACTGTTGGCACAAGAGTTGTATGACACGTATCGGAAATCCGAAGTCGACCGACCCGATCTAGATCTTGAAGCTGCCAGTCGCGCGTTACAACGCGGGTGGAATAGCGAAGCAGCGTTGAATTCGCGGGAGGCCAGTTTAGGAATCCAGCAACTCAAGGAAGGTGTAGAAGAGGCTGCCCAAAGGGTTTTAGGTGACGAAACTCGGGCCCTTCGCCAGGCCCAACGAACATTGAACGATCTGAACCAACAGATCGATGAAGAACTCGATGCGAATCGCCCTCGACCCAACGACAGCGATCAGCCGGAATCCGATTCAGGGGCCCCAGCACTACCAAATTCGAATCCAGATCCACGAACTGAACCCGGCCAAGAATCCGGTCAAGCCCAGGATAACAGTGATCCTCAACCCAATACCGACCAAACAAACCGACCGAAATCTGAACAGGAACCACAGTCACAAGATAGTGCGGGACAGCCGGGTGAGGGACAGCCTGGCGGGCAAGGCAGTTCGAGCCCAAATGCACCTTCGGCGTCTGGGGAAAACCCACCTGGCGAGCCGAACCCGAATGAGGGTCGCGGGCAAGGAAGCGGCGGGCAAGGAAGCGGCGGGCAGGGGAATGGTGGGCAGGGGAATGGTGGCCAAGAGCGCGACCAATCCAGGCCCGACCAAACGCCAAGTTTGCAAAGCTTGGATGATGCTCCAGCGAACCTTGAAAACCAAGGCAATGGTGGGCGTTTTTCGCCTCAGATGAATCAGGGTGACGGCAATATCCCGATGCGCTCTCCCATTTCAGGTGACGATTATCGGCAGTGGTCTGACGGACTTCGGGATGTCGAGGAAATGATCGCCGATCCAGAACTTCGCGCCCAAGCCGCTCGTATCAGGCAAGAGGCGAGGGCGATTCGCGAGGACATCAAACGGCATTCGGCTGAACCCGATTGGGATCTCATTCAGATGAAGGTTGCCCAACCGCTGGCGGAACTCAAGCGACGAGTCGCTGAAGAAATTTTGCGGCGAACGTCCGATGATAATCTTGTGCCACTGGATCGTGATCCAGTTCCAGCAGAATTCCAAGATGCGGTCCAGCGTTACTATCAAAGATTGGGGATCGGCCAGTGATTTTTCCAAATGACTGGCTAGCGATTCAATGGTTCTGGCCGGTAACGCTAATGATTGGTTTTACAGCGTTGGTTAGCATCATTTGCTACGCGCTGACATCGTCTAATTATTTACGCTGGGTCATGGTGACCCTCAGGATAGCCGCGCTACTGTTACTAGGGTTGTGCTTGTTGGAACCACAGTCTCGTTCGACTCGGCCGGCACCTGGAGCCAATTTGTTCGTGGTTATCGCCGACGACAGCCAAAGTTTGCAAATCAAGGATCCAGGTCAAACGCTGACTCGCGAAGATCAATTGCGACTGCGACTGGCCGCTGACCAACCATGGCTACAGCGATTGGGACAAGACTTTGAACTTCGCAAGTTTGTTTCCGATAAGCGTCTTCGCCCGGTTAGTGATTTCGCTCAGTTCAAAGCAGATCAACGCGGCAGTAACCTAATTTCAAACTTACAGCTGGCCACCAATCGAACTACCGGGAAACCCATTGCGGGTGTCTTGCTGCTTAGCGATGGGAATGCAACGGATGCAAGACTGTTGGAAAGCGTTTTACGATCATCGTCAGAAAGTGGGCAAAATTTACCTCCGATTTATCCCGTGATTATTGGCAACGATTCGGCCCCCAAAGATATCGCAATTACTTCCATCAGTAGTTCGCAGACCCATTTTGAATCAGCACCGGTGACCATCACCGCGAATTTGATGACCAATGGATTTGCCGGTCAAAGTGTTGTAGTCAAGCTATTGGATGCAAGTGGAAAAGAAATTGACCAACAACAGATCAGCAAAGTGGAAGACGGGAAATCGTTTTCGGTCCGTTTTAAGGCTCGACCAACCCAACCGGGACTAAGTGCCTATCAAGTCAATGTATTACCCTGGAACGAAGCGGGCAACGTCGATTCGCCGACCTTGTCCGCCGAAGCCACACTTGTCAACAATAGCCGCATGGTGGTGGTTGATCGAGGTCGAGGGCCATTTCGCGTGCTTTACGTTTCTGGGCGACCCAATTGGGATCTCAAGTACATGCGTCGGGCATTGTTCACCGATGACGAAATTGACTTGGTCGCTTTAGTGAGAATCGCCAAGCGGGAGGCGAAGTTTACTTTTCGCGGACGCGACGGACAGGACAGCAATTCACTCTTTCGTGGATTCAAGAACCAAGAAGATGACACGACCGAACGATTCGATGAACCGGTATTCTTGCGCCTGGGAACCAAAGACGACAAAGAACTACAAGGCGGATTCCCGAAAGACCCAGAGATCCTATTTCAGTACGATGCTGTGGTTTTGGATGACGTAGAGTCAGACTTCTTCTCGCCTGACCAGCAGGCGATGCTGCAAAAATTTGTAAGCTGGCGAGGTGGCGGTTTGATGATGCTGGGCGGCCAAGAATCTTTTTCTGCGGGTGACTATGACCGCACCCCAATTGGTACGATGTTGCCTGTCTATTTGGATCGCATGATTTTGCCGACCCAGCAAACCTATCGCTTGAACTTGACTCGGGACGGCTGGCTACAACCCTGGGTTCGCTTGGAAACTACCGAAGTCCAGGAAACTAAACGCATCCAGAAGATGCCCACTTTTGTGACCATTAATGCTGCCAAGTCCATCAAACCCGGGGCAACCGTTTTGTCCACCGTTCAAGGCGAAGACGGGCTGGATCACCCAGCAATGGTAGTGCAAGCTTTCGGAAAAGGAAGGACCTCGGCCCTGTTGATTGGCGATCTTTGGCGATGGCATCTAAAGACACCGCTGGAAAACGAAGATCTCCTAAAATCGTGGCGACAAACTTTACGTTGGCTGGTCACCGACACGCCTGGACAGGTGGAATTCTTGGCGGAAAAAGATCCCAACAATCCACAATCGGTTCGGTTGGTGATCGATGTTCGAGACGATCAATACAAGCCACTGGACAACGCCAAACTTAGCCTGGAAGTGGAAACCCCGTCTGGGGACCGAATCCCAATATCGTGCCAGGCGTCTGACGTGACAACTGGCCGATACGAAACCACTTTCTTTTCTGACACGCCAGGCGTCTACAAGGCCAAAGTTAGTGCAACCGCAGATGATGGCAGCGAAATTCAAGAACGGCAAATTGGCTGGGTTTGCGAACCTGAGACCGAAGAATTCGCCTCGTTGGTGCCCAACCGCATGCTCATGGACACGCTTGCACGGCGAACCGGTGGCGAAGTGGTCTCGCTGCAGGACATCGATTCCTTAGTGGCCGACTTACCCAATCGAAAAGTACCAATCACCATCGAAGAGGTCTTTCCTTGGTGGCACCGTTGGACCCTCTTCAGCATCGTGATTGGACTGCTGGTCGCTGAATGGGGCATGCGGCGGTGGAAAGGATTGCCCTGATGCACGATTTCAAATCTTACGACTTGCCCAAGCCCAACAGACCGCAGAACCCCTGGTCGTGCCCAGCATTGTTGGCGTCGCTGGACTGCAAACCAGCCCGATCCAAAGTGATCATAATGAGCAAGAAAAATCCTGCTGCCCCAGCCAACTACCAAAGGATGTTCGTGTCAACAATCTATCAAGCAGTCGCAGCGGTGTTGTTGTGTTTTTCCATGATGGCATCGCCATTGTTGGCACAGCAACAAAAGCTAATTTTGGTTGTGGGCGCTGGCGGTACCCAAGAATACGCTGAAATGTTTAATCAATGGGCCAATCGCTGGGAATCTGCGGCAGCACAAGCCAAGATGCCCTGCGTTCGGATTGGAAAACCTAATCAACTTGGCACTTCGACTTTTCCAAGCAGTGATGTTCCGAATCTTGGATCGGACGTTGATCCGTCCCAAGCCCAGTCGACTGAAATTCGATTATCCGCGACGACGTCCGACCGGCAGAAATTGGAGGACACTCTGCTTCAGATTTCCAGAGAGACCAATGCTTCGCAAGCCGTGGATAGTCCCAACGCTGAAAGCAAGAATGAACCGCTCGCTGAATTGTGGGTGGTGTTGATTGGTCACGGAACCTACGACGGTCAGAACGCTAAGTTCAACTTGCAAGGACCCGATGTATCCAGCAAGGAATTGGGGAAATGGCTAGATGAAATTGGCATTGGCATTATTGTTGTCAATTCTGCATCGGCCAGCGGGCCCTTCATCAATGACCTTTCACAGCAGAAGCGAATCGTGGTCACCGCCACCCAAAGCGGGGCGCAATATAACTTTGCTCGGTTTGGCGATTTCCTGTCCCAGTCCATTGCGGACGAACGCATCGACCTGGATAAAGACAATCAAACTTCGTTGTTAGAGGCCGTCATTTCAGCTTCGGGGATGACTCAAGAATTTTATGCTCTGGACAAACGCTTGGCCACGGAAATGGCCGTAATCGATGATAATGGCGACGGCTTGGGAACACCCTTGGATTGGTTCCAAGGAATAAGGGCGGCCAAGTCGGCGAAAGGCGGCGCCGTGGATGGACTGTCGGCCAACCAAGTGTTTTTCGTTCGCCGAGGAATTGAGGGGAAACTAGACGATGAAAGTCGATCACGCCGCGACGGCTTAGAAAGACAACTTGAGGCACTGCGTTCAAAGAAAAACGACATGGACCTGGAAATCTACTACCAGCGAATCGAAACGATCATGATCCAATTGGCTGAAATCTATTCCGACGACTAGCGATAATTCATCGCGCTTTTGGTTAGGTTGTTTGGCCCTTAAAAATGCAGCGCCGCGACATAATCAAGCCTCCCGCCCCGGAATCACTGGCGATCGCCAGACTTCACACCGGACAAAGCATCTTAAGTTTGGCTAAAGTTGGCAAAACACGTTGGCAAAACACTAAGCCAACGCCTAAACAGGCAAGCCAGAAAGAGTCCTGGCTTGGTCGGGAATTGACTTATTCTCTCCACAACGATCCCAGCGCTTCCAAACTTACCATCGGTGCCTGGAATTAGGCACCGAGACTTAAGTCCAAACCAAGCCATAACCAAGCCATAACCACCGCCCACACACTCTTCCTGTTCTTAGACCAGTCTTCTTAGACCAGTCTTCTTCGGCCAGTCTCAACAGCCAGTCTCAACAGCCTTGACGAAAATCGCCCAATTGGGTGGAAGTGATTGTAAGGATGGTCGCTCAAAGGCCTCAAGGTTGCGGTTGTTAATCGGCAAAATCAAATTGCTCCAGCCAAGTGATAAACGCACCGCAAATTTAAAAAGAGTCGGTTAACGCGTTAAACGCTGCACCTTTGGCCAGGAAACCATACGACGATTGTTAAGATATAACGATATTAACGAGCAACCGTCCGTTACCTCAGGGATCTTTCACTTTATCTTAATACTTGCCCAATCACTACAAGGGTTGCAGACCGAAACAACCAATCATCGGACACAATAGGGTTTCTTGACGGATTCAACAAACCATGCGCAATTGGATTCTCTTCACAACGCTGATCAGCCTGCTTGCGCCTACCGCGTTCGGCCAGCGTTTGTTTACGGAGGAGCCGCCTGGCAGCATGTCGATTGGGACGCGTTGGACATCTCCCGACGGTGATTCCAATTTTGGGGCAGTAAGCTTTCAAGACACCAATGGGCTACCGCAAGGGACTGTCTTGCAACCACCGACTGACGAAACAATCGACTTGCGTAAACAGTTGGCCGACCTGCAAGCTCGTCTTGAAAAAATCGAATCCAGCCGCTCGGCAGATTCGTCCGAGGAAAAAGAAGGTAACGCCGACGACAAGACCAAAGACCTGTTGGAGAAGCTAGAGAGCGGTTTTAAGGATCACGAGGAAGCAATTCAGAAGATCGATTCAACACTTCCCAATCTACTGTATCATTCCCACAAGTCTCCCAAGATGCAATTCTTTGGACGTACTCATATCGACTACTGGTCCTTTCCCGAGGCAGACGCAGGCTTGTTTCCTTTGGAAGGTGGCAATCCCCAGGATCGAATCGTATTTCGCCGCTTGCGAATTGGTATCCAAGGCGCTCTGAATGACAACATGTTTTACAAGTACGAAGGCGAATTCGCAGGGGGTGGCAATGTTGAATATCGCGACGCCTATATTGGATTCGAAAATCTTGCTTATCTAAACACCGTAGTCATCGGAAATCACAAACGCCCCTACGGTTTAGATCACGCAAATAGTAGCCGGTACAACATCTTTCTGGAGCGGCCTTTGATTGTGGAAGCCTTCAATCAAGATGCTCGTCGTCTTGGTATCTCAAGCAATGGTTATAGTGACGACCAACGCTGGAACTGGCGCTATGGCGTTTGGAATCAGGAACTGACTCAAAATCGATTCGGCTACATTGGCGACCACTATCAAGCAGAAATTGCCGGTCGTCTGGCTATGACACCTTGGTACGATGAAGCCTCGGATGGCCGCGGTTACGCTCACTTCGCCCTATCTGGCATGGCGGGCGCACCCGATGGACGAACCGGCAGCACCAATAATCAGGGGCGTTACCGCACCCGCCCTGAAGCCAGGTCTTCCTCGCGTTGGCTTGATACAGGAAGCATCGCCGGAGCCGACGCCAACTCGTTAATTGGTTTGGAAACCGCAATCAATGTGGGTGCGTTTCAATTTGTCGGCGAATACATGCAAGCGACGGTCGACCGCAGAACCGGATTTGGACCCGATGTCACGTTTGACGGCGGCTATGTTCAAGCCGCCTACTTCTTGACGGGCGAACACATGCCGTGGGATCGCCAAACGGGAACGCTGGGTAGAATCAAGCCCTTCGAGAATTTCTATTCGGTGCGAAACTGCGACGATTGCGTCGAACGGGGTCTGGGTGCCTGGCAAGTGGCAGCACGCTATTCCAAGGCTGACTTAAGCGATGACAACATTGTTGGGGGCGTAGGAAATTCGCTGACACTTGGATTGAATTGGTACTGGAACCCTTACGCGCGCATGCAATTCAACTATGGCATTGGCGATATCGACCGAGATCCTACCGGGAGCGGTGACTATCAAATTTGCGGAATCCGGCTGTCGGTCGACTTCTAAATCCGTTCCACCCGCGAACTCGCTTCCCCATGCCCAAAAGTATCATAACAAGGATCAGTCAATGAAAAACCTAGAGTGTACGCTGGCCACAGTATCAGTATTGATGTTAGGCTGGCTTAGCAATTCGGCAACCATTTACGGCCAAAATTCCCAAACACCGTGCAAAGACAACGTGGGTTGTTTGGCAGACGAACAAGGTGCCTGCAACAGTACTCAAAACGTCTCTTGGATCGGTAGAAACTGGTTTCGCTTTGGCAAAGTCACTGCCCCTCAGACTTGTGAGGAGGGTTGCACTTTGGAGATCAAAGAAGAAAAAGAAAAGAAGACTTGCTTCAAGACGGAAGAAAAGACGATTTGCATTCCGCCCGTTCAGCTTCCCTTTCCAAGATTCTGCAAGCCATTGCTTGCAAAGACCAAAACGATCAAGGTGCTGAAGGAAGACACCTATGAAAGTCCCATAACTAAATACACTTGGAAGAAGCCCAAACCCCCAAAGGCGAGTGTTGACGCGAACGCACCTGCTAAGGCAGCAATGCAGATCCGGAGTTCCAATGATCCATCAAATGGCTTCAAAACCGCCAGACCCAATGATCCGCTTCCTAATCAAGCATTCGATCTTATGACTGCACCTACCATTCTGCCCACCAGTTCAAACTCAGGTAAAATACCGCTATTCCAACCCTCCAGTTTCATGAAGAACTAGCGGCAACGTGCCGATTCAAGAACGACCAAAGTTTTGCAAAGGTCGCGGGAACACTTTGAGTGTCGCCTGCGGCCTTTTTTCGTTTCACCTTACGCCAGTTCATGACCTACCAGTTTGCCAAACGCCGATTCACCACTTCCCAACTCACGACATCCCCGTCTGGAACTTTCAAGATCACACTTAGAAGTCTGTGAAGCCAACCGCCCTTGGCATACAATCAGTCAACCCGCCAACATCCGTCGTGGGAATTGAAGTCGAAAACCGCCCGAACCTTCGTGTCACTTATACGGCAAGTTCGGTGTGCCTTTGAACATGATATCGTTTGGAACTTCGCCCGTGAGATTCCAACGACTGCCCAGAGAAGCAGCATCCAATTGAAATCGCGAACGTTGACCTTAACATTTGCGTTGTCGATAACATTTGCATTGTCGATTTATATTTCTGACCGTTCCGTCGCTCAACGTCCGCTGTCGACGTCGTTTCCAAGGCATTGGCGTGGGAAGCAAAGGCGAGGGACTTTCCAGAAATGATGTTATTCAGAAGGATCCTAAGCGTCCATGTCTGACACCACGCCAGCTGAAAACTACCCTCCCTTAACTTGAAATCGAGTGCTTCAATGAAACACGAAGTCATGGATTCAGACGGTTCGGTCGCCGTTGCGTCCGAGAAAAACATGCTGGACCATGACGAAGGTTCGCGGCTTAATGGAAGTCTGCGTTTTTTGATTTACGCTTTGATCTTGTTAACGGCGACAGGATCAATGATAGGACGACTCCGTTACACTCAGAAGATGGTCGGCGATGTCGCAAGTCCCTTATTAAGCGCGAATGATAAGAGTCGCTGGGCAACCGTTCGTTCTTTGAATGAAGTGGGCGGCTATGAAATTGAAAGCTACACGGCCGATCCAAACTATAGTCGATACTGGAATACGATTGACAAAGTCGTCCATCAAGGCCGCGGTGACCGCCTTCATGAATATTCCAGTAAACCACCTTTATTGGCAACGCTATTTGCCGGTGCTTACTGGGCTCTTAATCGATTTACCGGCTTGAACTTTGAGGAGAATTGGTTCAGCGTCACTCAGATATTATTGCTGCTTGGCCAGATTCTTCCTTTGGTTTTGACCTTCACCGCATTGGCTTGGCAGCTAGACAAAATCCGTTGGCGTGAACGTACCATTAGCGATTGGGGCAAGTTCTTTGTCTTTGCGTGCGCATGCTGGGGAACTTTTGTGACGACCTTCGCCGTCACACTCAACAATCATCACTTCGCGGTCATTGGCGTCTATTGGACCTTGATCGCGTTGATGCAAATTCGCTTGCACGGACAGCCCAGTCATTTCTGGTTTGTAGTCGCGGGCCTTTCGTCCGCCTTTGCAGCCGCCAATGAATTGCCAGCTCTGGCCTGGGTTGCCTTGACTTTCTTACTTTGCTTGGTCCTTGATTTCAAAAAATGCCTGAGAGCATCTGTGCCAGCAATGCTAATCATTGGTTTCGCATCTTTTGGAACCTTGTTGATTGCCCATCAGAGTCTTCGTCCACCTTATGCCCACCGTTCCGATGGCCCGTCGGTTGTTGAATTTCCAGAAGACTTTGCCGACGATTGGGCCGAAGGATTTATGCCCACCCAAACCAGACGAACACTGAATCGTCATTCGGACAAATTTGGATTCCAACTCAGTCCTTCAACGTTGATTGAGAAAAACCGTTTTCCGATGTCTAGTTCGATCCAACAACGGTGGGTGATTCGAGATTATTACCGCATGCCCTGGACTCCCAATCAATGGCGAGCCTTGGCATTGACGCAAGAAAAAGGACAAGACAATTGGCAGTTGCGTACTTGGGACAATTGGTATGACTACCCTGGAAGTTATTGGCACATCGGAGTCCGTGGGGGCGTCGACATTGGTGAACCATCTCCGCTGAGTTACGCTTTCCATTGCTTGATCGGGCATCATGGGATTCTTACTTTGACCCCCATTTGGGCCTTGTCTTTGCTGGGAATCGTCCTGTGCTTTTCAGAGAAAAGAGATTGGATGTGGTTTGCGGTCTTGGTGACGATCATCTCTGGCGTTGTGATTGGGTTCTATCTTTTACGGCCCCAAGGCGATCGGAACTACGGCGGACAAACCAGCGCGCTCCGTTGGCTGTTCTGGCTTTCCCCGATGTGGATTGTGGTTATGATACCAGCGGCCGAATGGCTTTTTCGGTGGAACAGTGGCAAATGGCTGGCCATTATTCTGCTAATTTTCAGCGCTGCTTCCGCGTTGTACAGTGGCACTAACCCGTGGGTTCACCCATGGATCTACCAGTGGACTTTGCCATAACGCTGCTAAATCCCAGTTGATTTGGTCGATCTTCGACGCCGTTGCGGCCGCTCGATTGTCGTTAAGCAACCGATCTGAGATAATGTCGAGGTGCCCGTTGGCTTAGAATCGAAGGGTTCTTTTCTTTGGAAATCTGATGCATCAAGGGCACAGCACCACTGGCTGTGACCCATCAAATTATTCGTGCTGTTCAAAAAGACTTGGCTGAAAAATGATTCCACAAGCAACCGAACAATTCTGGCGGAAGCTCTCCGAGCTTGGTTTTATTACAACCCAACTAGTTTCGCAGTGGCGACAATTCAGTGAAGGGCAAGATGCGTCCTGGTCAAAACTTTGCCAGCGCATTGAATCCGAATCGATTCTGTCGGCCACGCATTTGAATCAACTCTCTTCCCCTAACGGCCAGCGCATCCATTACGGCAACTATCTCTTGTTGCGCCCTTCCTATCACCCCCTAGGATGGGAAACTTATCAAGTCGTTCACGCAAAATTGCAACAGCCCTTTCGTTTGATTTTTTTGCCCTCGACTGAAATTGAACTACCCATTGAGGACATCAACAGTAAACGCCCCAGCACCAAGATCGATTTATTGCAAAGGGCGAAAACAATCGCTTCGATCAGTAGTAATGCGATTGTCAAAGTCATCGACATTGAACAATTTGGCAATCAAACAGTGATCGTGACTCAATTCCCCGAAGGTCAGCTACTCACTTCACAGATGATTCGGACTGACCTCTCACCAAGACAATGGGCGACGTGTATTGAAAGTCTAGCCAACGAACTTCATTTGATTCATCGTTCCAATGTCATCTATGGCGGGGTCGATCCGGTCATGATTCAAGTCGATCCGCAATCATTCCGTTGCCGATTGGACTTCCTGATTTCAAGTCCCGCAGTCGGCCTTGTTGATTCGGTACCACTTGTCCTTACACCCCAAGAGCAATCTTTAATGATTGGTTACCGATCGACCAAGACCGACTGGATCAACACTTGTCAATCTACGATGAACTTTTCACAAGCCAACGACTGGCAAACTTTGGGTGCGTTTCTTGCTTTTGTCAAAGAAACTTATCGCGATAGTGGTGCTTACCACGGGCTATGTGAAAATCTTTCCAAGACCATCGAATCGATTCGATCTTGTTCGGATTTCTCCCCAACAGTGACGACCTCTTGGGTGCAGGAATTACAGAGTGAGCAGTTGCTATCGCCTGTCGAATCGGCCGATAGCACGACGGATAACCCAGCGATACAAGTGATCACCGATGCGGCGAATAGAATTGCGGCGAACCAGAACGCAGCGGCGGCGGAATTGAATTTCGATAACGCAGCGAAAATCGACCAACAACCAACCTTACAGGCGTCTGCGGCAGCTGCGCCTGCGATAGAAGCCGACATGCAAGTGCCCGCAAGTCTGGATGCCAAGGCGACACCAAAATCAACTTCTCAGCGTCGATCCGATGCGAACCAGGTCAATCAACGGCGGAAATTGACAATGTTGATTGCGACCATCGCTCCCTTACCTATCGTCTTAATTGGCTTTCTAATTTATCACTTGGCTAGCGGTGAAGCGGTACGCTTGCCTGACAAAACAACCGCCCAAAGTGGAGGCGATTTGCCTGATGCAACTCTACCTGATTCAATTCTACCTGATTCAACTCTACCTGATGCAACGCGGCCTGATGCAACGCGGCCTGATGCAACTCTGCCTGATGCAACTCTGCCTGATTCTTCAGTACCCGATACTTCGTTGCCCAAGACCGTTTCTTTGGACGGCGATTCGAATGACAAGTCGGCAAACGAGAAAGACGTCAGGCCCGCGATTTCAAATCTGCCAACGATTCCCTTAACGCCAAAAAGTGAAAACGAAATTGAACAAGGTCCGACGGTGCCAAATTCGTCCAGCGATGCCGACACGGATTTGGTTGGCGTTACTCCCAATCCAACCCAGTCTTTACCCAAACTGACCGATCAAGACGAAGTAGAAATGGATCCAACAAGTGTCGACAGCGCGGCGTCTGAACTGAATTTGCGACTACCAGATCTAACTAAGGCAAAGGCTGATACGACATCACCCAAAGCGCCCGACGCGGCACCCAATAGCGACTTCATCACTTTTGATGGCATTCCGAACGCCGTTGACATTCGCGCAAAAATTACCGCAGCCGTAAAAGACCTGGAAGCCTCGAAGAGTGAGGCGTCGACAATCACAATTGAACTTGGTCCGATGAATTCGTTAACTGGAAAAGCGACGAAGGCCACTTGGACATCTCCTGCAGAAGGCGTCCAGCTCACGCCATCCACGACGCCTGATGAACTTGGCTACCAAACTTGGGAGTTAACGACGGTCGACGACGAGAAAAGAACGGTAAAACTTGGCAAATTAAGGGCCACAACCGATGGGAAATTAGTCTTGGATTTACCGATTCAAGCCATGCTTTGGTTTACCCAATTGGAACAGTCCAAATTGCTTTTGACTTACGGGGCAAATGAACTTAAACATGAGATTTTACTGACGGGCACCTCGGCGATCGCTCAATCTTCGATTCGCACGTTGCCTAAACTGGAATTCGACCCTAGACGAGGGTCGATCAAGACTGCGATTTGGGACACACCCGAATTGACCGATAGCGAAGCCGAACTAACGTTGTCCTTGTCAGGAAAACCGCTGACCAAAATCCCTTCTGATTCTGCCGATCTGGCGGCACTTAATTTACGAAAAAATGAATACATGTATTACCTTGGCGACGAACCCAAGCAGGGAGCAGTGATGCTTTGGGTCAAGTTTCTACCCGGGAAAAAAACGCGAATCCAAGCTCAGTTACACGTTTTATCGCCGTACCAACTCATCCCCATGAAGTTAGGGACAGCACTGGAACTATCCGAAGCCACCAATATCGACAAGGCAAAATTGAAGGCGAATTACGATCAATTGAAATCCGTTCGCGCCAAATCGGGCGAAGGGCCTCAGAAAGATACTCGGTTAAAGCAACTTGACCTTCTGCAGGAAAGCGCCACGGCGTTCATCAAATCATTGGAATTCGTAATCTTGAACGGTGACAGCATTGTAAATGGTGGTCTAGACTTTCAACTCAGCGCCGTGCGAGATGGTCAATCATCGACTATAGTGCAAAGCGGTGAACCGAAGGATGAAGAAGTTGCAGAACTACCCGATCAGTGACGACAATCCAGGATTGTTCATTGGCTAGACCTGACTACCTTTTGGTTTCCTGGGACCGCTTTGGGTCGATACTTAATTGGCATTCGCCGCGTCCAAAGTCAGCCAACCTAAATCAACATCAACATCGAACCGCAGATTGACTGACTATTTTGCTGACTATTTTGCTGACTATTTTGCTGACTATTTTGCTGTGCAGATAACACAATAAGCGGGCCACACAGTTAAAGGGCAGGGAAGAAGCGGGCAGTGAAGGTGTTTCCTGGTGCAGGAATCGACAAATTCAGGAATCGACAAATTCAGGAATCGACAAATTCAGGAATCGACATCGGTTTCAAAGTGTAGCAAACCGGATTAGGTTTTCATGGAAGTATTGGAATAACGATGGTAAGAGTTGGCATTGTTGGTGGTCGTGGATACACGGCCGGTGAATTATTGCGTTACTTGGTTCGGCATCCCAACGTGGAGGTGACCGCCGTTGTGTCGCGGAAAGACCAAGGCGAACCAGTTTCCAGCATTCACCCTTGGTTGCGTGGGCAACTAGACATTCCGATTAGCAATTTGAATTCTAAGCAATTGGCCCAACAATGCGACTGCGTTTTCTCATGTCTGCCGCACACGGCCAGTGCTCAATGCGTCGGCGAACTCTTGGACCTAGGCGTTCGCGTGATCGACTTCAGTGCCGACTTTCGACTGAATGATTTGGAAACTTACGAACATTGGTACCAGGTCAAACATCCATTCCCGTCTTTGGTTGGTAAGACAGTATACGGGCTTCCGGAATTGTTTCGAGAAGAAATACGAACGGCCAATCTGGTTGCTAACCCCGGCTGTTTCTCAACCTCGGCAATCCTACCGCTTACTCCGTTGATCGACGCTGGCATGATCAAGACCGAGGGAATCATTGTTGATAGCAAATCGGGCGTCACCGGTGCCGGGCGCCAAGCAGACGAAGCCTTTTCGTATTGTGAAGTGAACGAAGGCATTCGTGCTTACAAGATTGGTTCGCATCGCCATATGCCAGAAATCGAGCAGATTATTTCGCGTTCAACGACCCAAGCGGTTCAAGTCATCTTTACTCCTCACTTGGTGCCGATGTCACGAGGCATTTTATCAACAATTTATTGTGAACCCGTGCCATCGACGCATTTGGAAGATTGGATCAATTGCTTACGCCAGCGATACAAAGACGAACCGTTCGTTGACGTGGTGGATCACCTTCCCAAGACCTCGGAAGTCACCGGCACCAACCGATGCGTCATGACCGCCACGAGATCTCGAGACCGATTAGTAGTGGTAAGCTGCATTGACAACCTGGTAAAAGGGGCTGCGGGTGCCGCCGTGCAAAATTTCAATCTGATGTACGACTTCCCCGAAGCCACCGCCTTAAATTAGCGAGCCTAGCATTTCCAATCCAAGATGCGTGCCACCCTAAGGAAACGGCACCCCACCGCCAGGAAATCCGCCACCAGGAAAGCCGCCGCCGGGAAATCCACCACCTCCAGGAAATCCACCACCGGGAACGCCTCCTCCTGGAAATCCGCCGCCGCCAGGAACCCCGCCACCTCCGGGAAATCCGCCACCAGGAAATCCGCCACCAGGAAAGCCGCCGCCAGGAAATCCACCACCACCGGGAAATCCACCGCCGCCGGGGAAACCGGGACCTGGGAAATAGTTTGGCGGGAAGATTGTGGGAGGCAAAATGGGATTGGTTCTGTTTGGATTTGCCAAATGACCGAATGGTGAGCCATAGGCCCAATCTGAAAATGGAACGCTGTACGGGCGGAACGGTCGTTGCCACTCGCCGTAAGGCCGAACCTCACCGCCGGAACGATACACCTTATGATACTGGTCAAAACTTCCACCAATCGAAAGTGAACTTCGTTGCTGGCGGTAGACACTGACGGTAGGGTCAGGCGTGTGGATCACTACGGGGTCCGCCGCGTATTGGTGAACTCGCTGCTTGGTGTCTGTGTCGTGACTGTAATAACTGCCGGCGGTCAACCAATCGTTCACTTGACCGTGAACCCAACCTTCACTTGACAAGCCAATCGTGACAAACGCCACGATCGCAACGGTGAGCTGCCAGCGGGCATATCGCGTTTGGGTGGAAACTGAAAAACCGTAATTGCCGGGTGCGAAGTCCGCGGGCAGGCATGAGTTCGCCGCCAATGACCGGGTCGATTGGGGCAAAAATACTACTTGCTCGGCGGTCGCGTGCTGATGTGTTTTCGCCTGCGGATGAGTGGTCCAAGGTGAAGTGTTCATGGTGCTTTGGCCTCCGTACGGGCTGGATGTGGATCTGCACCTTTTAAACGCAATCATCGTACCAAGACGCACTTAGATCGCCAAAAGCCAAGCCCGGAAGGTCCCAAACCACTGAAAAACAAGCACTTAACACCATCACGCGTTCAACGGTTAATAATCAACATGAGAAAAATGGCGTTGCATAAAGGCAACAAACGTTTACAAAATCCCAGCGATCGTCCCCAATGAGTTAAGATTGCCTCCTAGATTCGTGTGGGTTGCGGCGGCGGGCAAATCGTTAACCTCACTGGACTGGGCCGGTTCAACCGTTGGTGATCAGTCCGAACAACTGCGAATCACTGATTAACTGACCATCGGCCCTCCGCCCAAACCATTCCCAAGTCTCTTTTGTACACTGAAATCAGTAGGCCCTGAAAATGCCAACAATCATCGATGGATATAACGTGCTTCGTGGCTGCGGCTTCGTGGGTGGCAATGTCGGCCCTGGGACACTCGAGCGGGCGCGTGGGATGTTTGTGGGCTTGATTGCAGGAACCTTTGCCGAGGAGGAACGAAGGCAGATCGCAATCGTTTTTGACTCAGCTTTGCGATTACCCGAATTGCCTGATCACTATTTGGAGAAGGGCATCGCGATCCATTTCGCCAGTGGCCACAAAGATGCGGACGAAATGATCATCGAAATGATCCAGCAACATTCTCACCCGAAAACACTGCTGATTGTGTCAAGCGATCATCAGATTCAGGACGCAGCCAAGCGGCGTCGAGCCAACGCGATCGATAGCGAAGTATGGTACGAAAATTTAATCGCTTCCCAACAGACGGATTCCAATGTTCGGCGGACCGCAATTGAATTGAAGTTAGAACTGCAATTACAACGCAAAAAGAGCGATCAGCTGGTATCCGCTTCGGAAACAGAGAAATGGGTCCAGGCGTTTATCACTCCCACTGTGGATGTGGGTCCGGATTCAAGCTTGCCAAAGAACGCGATGGCCGCCGCCATGCCGCAAACCTCAGAAAAGCCAATCACTTCAGATGCGGTGCAAAGACCCAGCGGCGAAGTGAAGACTAATCCATTACAAAGAACTGCACAAGCCAAGCGACTACAACCGACCAGTTTTGATGCCATTGCCAAATCGGTCGACTGGGCACCTAAAGCGGATGATTCGAACGTCAAAAATCCTGAAAAAACAACCGCTCCGAATTCTCCCATGGACGATATTCGACCGCGATCGGCAGTCAATCTCCACGACATCGAAGACTGGGAACTGCCCGAACTTGAAATTGGGAAAGCGGTAACCGGTTCAGCCCTCAAACACAAGAGTATCGACAGTCAGGACTTGGATCAATGGCTTGACGAATTTGATTCTCAGTTTGAATCCAGTGAACTTTCACAAGTTCCGATTCCTCAGAAAAGGCAACAACGGCCCAAGCCCACTGGCAGCGTCATCGATGCCCAGGATATTCCCAAGACGACTACTCAGGGACCAGAAACGGTATCGCCCACCGGGACTGACGATCTGATCGCCGACCGCTCCAACGCTCAGGGTGACGAACTAGCAAATTCCGATGATCTAGAGAAACTGATCAGCGAAATGGACCCTCCGCCTTCGGTCGACTCCAAACAACTCGATCGTTGGAACCGGCAAATCAAGGAAACCAGCCTTGATATCTTCCCCCCTGGGTACGGCGAGGACATTCTTTTTAGCGAGACCTTTCAACAAGACGACCGCATCAAGCGAAAAAGAAAATAGTTTGGGGCTTGTTCTTTGAACCATCCACGGGGTGTTCGCAAACAAAACTGGCGGCGTCTTGGCAAGTCGCGATTGTTCGACAAAGTTTTGGTATACAATATCCGTCGACCGGCGGGTTTTAGTTGTCCTAGGGGCATTGAAACCACAAGCGTTCCGCTTCTAAGATCCAAGAGCCAAACCGTGCTGGTTGATTCTGGCGGGAACTGTGCTGGCTGGCAAACGCAACACCCATAAATTGAACGCTAATAAACGCAACACTCACCCTTGAAAACCAACGTTTGGACGTTGGAACACGAAAGCTTAAAGCCATGTCACTGCAAATCTACATTGATGGAAAAATGTACCCTAAAGAGGACGCCAAGATCAGCGTTTTCGATCACGGCTTGTTGTACGGTGACGGTGTTTTTGAAGGAATGCGCAGTTACAACTCGACGGTCTTTCGCATGTCAGAGCACTTGGATCGTCTTTATGAATCAGCCCAGGCGTTGCATTTGACGATACCGATGTCGACCCAAGAGATGGATGCAGCGGTTTATCAAACCTTGAAAGTCAACAACATCGTCGATGGCTATATTCGTTTAATCGTGACGCGAGGCGTGGGTAATTTGGGCCTTGATCCTTACCAATGCCCAACCGCTTCGGTCATCATTATCGCGGACAAGATTACACTTTATCCAGCCAAGTATTATCAAGACGGTCTGGAAATTGTGACCGCCAGTACAATTCGAAACCATCCTGCGGCATTGAACCCGCGGATCAAATCCCTGAATTACTTGAACAATATTTTGGCGAAAATGGAAGGACTCAAAGCGGGCTGCATCGAGGCTCTGATGCTAAACGCAAAAGGTGAAGTTGCCGAATGCACTGGCGACAACATCTTCCTGGTCAAGAATGGGATTTTGTTAACTCCGCCAATCGATGCCGGAATTCTTGCCGGTATTACTCGTCGCGCCGTGATCGACTTGGCACGAGAAAGTGGCATGCAAGTCCATGAAACTAACCTTAGCCGACACGATGTTTACATCGCCGATGAGTGCTTTTTGACTGGCAGCGCCGCAGAAGTGATTCCTGTAATCAAGGTTGATGATCGCAAGATTGGCGATGGAACCGTTGGACAAACCACCAAGAGCATGATGGTCAAATTCAAAGCCCTAGTGGGTCAGTAAGGTCTTTGTTACTGAGTGATGGTCTGTTAGATAACGAAGCTTAAGCGCTCACTTACGGTAAGTTGTCCTGACGGTAAGTCGTCGCCGACTCGCTTGGTCATTTACCCATACACGTTGTCGCCTTGGTCGGGCCGATCCTGGCCTTCCATTTTTGATTAAGGAATTCACCACCGTGAAGAAGCCCCCTATTGCTAATTTGTTCTCAGGATTTCGGTCACGACATTTGCGTTCTTGGCAGGCATTGCTGTTGGCACCGCTTTCATTGGTTGTCATTGCCGTGACCCTCATCAACGCACGGTGGGCGTCCGACAGTTTCACGATTGCACAAACCAGTGCCTTTGAAACCAGTGCCTTTGAAAATAGTCGACTGGTGGTGAACGTGGTTCCACCCCAACCATCGCCCCAGGACAATGAAACGGTTCGGGACGATCAGACAGCGGGAATTCCACCAGCGTTGACTCGATACAAGGGCCGCACGATTGCACAAACGATGCATTACCTGGGTGCACCGTGGTTGATTCGCGAGGAGAGAGAACGCGAAGAACGCTGCAGTTTGATGCTTTCCAATAGCAAGATTAAGCCGGGAATGACGGTTTGTGATATTGGTTGTGGAAACGGATTTTACACGTTTCGCTTGGCCGAAATGGTAGGACCAAAGGGTCGAGTCTACGCCGTTGACATCCAACCTGAAATGTTGACCATGTTGCGGGACGAAATGGAAAAACGCGGCGTCGAAAACATCATTCCAGTGTTGGGTTCAGTGCATAATCCTCGTCTTCCCGTGGGACAATTGGACGCTATGTTGCTGGCTGACGTGTACCATGAATTTTCGCACCCAGAACAGATGTTAAAATCGATTCGCGAATCCTTGAAACCCACAGGCATGGCGATTCTTCTTGAATTCCGTTCCGAAGATCTCGAAGTGCCGATCAAACCGCTGCACAAAATGAGTAAAAAGCAAATCATGAAAGAATGGCCAAGCAATGGGTTCAAACTTGTTGACCAGTTTGATCGATTGTCATGGCAACACATGATGTTTTTCTCACCGGCAGAAGTTGAGCAGGAATCAAACGACGAAACGAAAATCCAAGAATGAATCAATTTCGATCGTGCACTCATTTCCAGGACTAGAAACGAATTGCCCGATTTTGAATTAGGTTCCTGATTGACTCGCCGAACGACCATTTCACTTGCAGAGCGAGAAACACAAAAGTGTTTTAAGAAATGCGAACTTGCTAAAAAGTGTGAATTTTACATGCCCTTAGGCAACACACGGCGGTTGAAGTAGACTCGGTGATTACGAACGATGCTGCGGAACTACAAGGCTAGAATTACCTTGGAAACATTCCCGTCCGAAGAACTTTCCCACTACGAGAACGAACACGATGAAGAAGCCCGTTAATGTTGCAATGGTTGGCCTAGGATTTGGTGCCGAATTTATCCCAATCTATCAAGCGCATCCCGATGCGAATGTTCATGCCATTTGCCGCAGAGACGAAGTTGAATTGAATAAGTCAGGTGATATGTTCGGTATCGAAAAGCGATACACTTCGTATGCAGATGTCTTGGCGGACCCAAAGGTTGATTTTGTACATATTAACAGTCCTATTCCTGACCATGGGAAAATGTCACTTCAAGCGTTGGATGCAGGCAAGCACGTGATGTGCACGGTCCCCATGTCGACATCGATTGAAGAATGCGAACAGATTGTTGATAAAGTTAAGACAACCGGCTTGAAATACATGATGGCCGAAACCGTCGTATACAGCCGGGAATTTTTGTTCCTCAGAGAACTTTATGAAAAGGGTGAATTGGGCAAAATCCAGTACCTATCAGCATCACACCCGCAAGATATGGATGGATGGCCTGTGTATTGGGAAGCCATGATTCCGATGCATTACGCCACACATGTGGTCAGTCCTGTTCTTGGATTGACCAACAGCAAGGCCGAATACGTTTCATGCTTTGGTTCGGGAACCGTCCGCGAAGACATTCAAAAGAAGTCCGGCAATAAGTTTGCAGTTGAAACTTGCCATATCAAATTGTTGGACAGCGATTTGTCGGCTCATATTTGGCGATTCCTCTATGATACGGCGCGTCAGTATCGTGAAAGCATCGACGTCTACGGATCCAAGAAATCATTCGAGTGGTCGTTGACCGAAAATGGCAAGCATGTGATTCACACGGCAAAGAAACCTGAACACTCAATTCCCGAATTGGTCGATGTTCCCGACTTCGCTCACTTACTTCCCCAACCGATACAGAAATTCACTCAGTCGATCGAGGATGCTGATCATCTTTCATTCGTCCAAGGCGGCGGGCATGGGGGCTCGCACCCTCACATGGTTCATGAAATGATTAGTGCTTTGGTGGAAGATCGAGACCCCTGGCCCAATGCGGTCACCAGTGCCAACTGGACATGCGTGGGAATTTGTGCACATCAATCGGCTGAAAAAGGTGGAGAAATCGTCCGCCTGCCCCAGTTTACATTGGGTAAGTAAACGTTCGAGCACTATACTTCAATCGTCGGATTTTCGATCGATTGCCAAGAGCGTCAAGGCGGCGGTCGCAAAGTTGGCTGCTGTGCAGGACGTAAAGTTGGCTGCTGTGCAGGACGTAAAGTTGGCTGCTGTGCAGGACGTAAAGTTGGCTGCTGTGCAGGACGTAAAGTTGGCTGCTGTGCAGGACGGGCAGTCCTCTGCTTGGCAGGACGTTCGACCGTTTTCTCCAGAGACTTTTGGACCTCATGCGTCCTGGGTCACGGTTGTGGCTTGGGTTTGGACGCATTTCGTTTCCAGCCCGTGATTTCCCCGCCCGTGATTTTCCCCCGCCCGTGATCTTTTTTGTTTTGTGCCTTGCGGCCGTATAACGTTCTGTGCCCAGCCTTTTCTCCGGCCTTGACGTCTGGTGCTTCGGGGTCCTACGAATCGTTGATTTGAACAGTAATTTAGCCATGAGTGAACTAATCGCTATGCAAAATATTCTTTATCCGCTGACGAAGGAATCACCCTTAATCGATCCCGCTAAACGCGGTCGCTATGGGGCGCGCCGATCGTGGGCAACTGGCCTGCTTTGGTGCTTGACGATCTTCACTTATGGGCTATCGCAAGTATCCGCAATGCCGACGGCTGGGACCTTCGAAACCGTCGAATCTTCTGCGGCGAACAAAGACCTAAATATCTTGTTCCTTGGCGACCAAGGGAACCACCGACCTAAAGAGCGTTTCGATCAGATCAAGCCGATCTTGGCCAGACGCGACATTACCCTGACTTACACCGAATCTTTAGACGACATGCGGCTGGAAAAATTGAAGCCATACGATGCTTTGATCGTGTTTGCGAACATTGATGAAATTGATCCCGCCGCCGAGCAAGGCATCTTGCAATACGTTCGCCAAGGCGGCGGATTTGTTCCGTTACACTGCGCTAGTTTCTGTTTTCGCAATTCGTCGGAAATGGTGCAGCTGATTGGTGCTCAATTCAAGCAGCATGGAACTGGTGTTTTTCATACTGAGGTTCAATCGGGTCACCCGATCAATGACGGATTCGGCGGCTTTGAAAGTTGGGACGAAACCTATGTGCATCACATGCACAATGACAAGAATCGTACGATTTTAAGTTATCGTGTGGATAGTCAGGGTCGCGAGCCCTGGACTTGGGTCCGTACCGAAGAAAAAGGCCGCGTTTTTTATACTGCTTGGGGGCATGACCATCGTACTTGGAGTCGCCCAGGTTTTCACAACCTGCTGGAGCGAGGCATCCGCTGGGCCGTAGGGCAAGACCCTTCCCAGGCTGGCCCTTATCTTGCCGAACTGCCATTCCCAGTGCCGGTGATGACTGAAATCTCCAAGGACGTTAAACCGTTTAGCTACATTGACGTTGGTGCCAAGATTCCCAACTACACGCCTTCAGAAAGATGGGGCGTTCAGGGAGAAAATCTTTCGCTCATGCAAGCTCCGTTAGAACCAGCCGAATCCGCAAAACATTTTGTAACTCCGGCAGGATTTGAAATCAAACTGTTCGCCAGCGAACCGGACCTGGGCGGCAAGCCTATTTCAATGGCTTGGGACGAACAAGGACGATTGTGGATCTGCGAAACCGTTGATTATCCGAACGAATTACAACCAGTGGGAACCGGCCGCGATCGGATTCGTATTTGCGAAGACACCGACGGTGACTGGAAAGCCGACAAGTTTACCGTCTTCGCGGAAGAACTTAGCATTCCCAGCACTTTGACATTTTGGAAGGGTGGGGTCATTGTCCAGAACGGTCCGCAGACTCTGTTTCTAAAGGACACCACCGGCGACGATGTCGCCGATTTGCGAGAAGTGGTCTACACCGGTTGGAGTCTTGGCGACACACACGGTGGGGTCAGCAATTTCCAATATGGTTTGGATAACTGGATCTGGGGCATGCAGGGCTACAACTATTCCGAACCGACTCATGGCGACCAAAAATACCAAGGCTTTCGCCAAGGCTTTTTTCGTTTCCAACCAGATTCTTACAACTTGCAATTCGTGCGACCTACCGACAACAACACTTGGGGTTTAGGGATCAGCGAAGATGGATTGATCTTCGGTTCCACCGCGAACCATAACCCAAGCGTGTTTATGCCGATTGCCAACCGTTACTACGAAAGTGTTTTGGGCTGGAAAGTGTCGTTGACGTTGCGATCCATTGCGGATTCGCATCTGTTCAAACCGATTACCGAAAAGGTTCGGCAGATGGATCACCACGGCGGTTACACTGCAGGCGCGGGGCATGCGTTGTACACCGCTCGGCAATACCCAAAAGAGTATTGGAACCGAACGGCTTTTGTTAACGGTCCCACAGGACACCTGATCGGAACCTATGTTCTAAAACCAGACGGCGCCGGTTTTAGATCTACCAGCCCAGCCAACTTGGTCGCCAGCGATGACGAATGGTCCGCCCCGATCATGTCTGAAGTCGGGCCCGACGGAAACATGTGGATGATCGATTGGTACAACTACATTATCCAACACAACCCAACGCCACAAGGATTCAAGACCGGCAAAGGCGGCGCTTACGAAACGGATCTTCGCGACAAGATTCACGGACGCATTTATCGCATCGTCTACACTGCCGGTGGCGTTTCCAAACCGTTTAGTTTAGAGGCTGCCGATACAGCGAAATTAGTAAAGACTTTGACTAACCCAACCATGCAATGGCGGAAGCACGCCCAACGGTTGTTAGTTGAAAGCCAAAACAAGACTGCAATTCCAATGCTATTGGAATTGATCGATGATCAAAGTGTCGATGAAATTGGGCTAAATGTCGGTGCGATTCACGCTTTGTGGACGCTACACGGTTTAGGGGTGGTCAACAAGACTAGCCCGGAAGTCGTGACTGCCGTTTCAACCGCATTAAACCATCCTTCAGCAGCGGTTCGAAGGAATGCTTTATTGGTTTTGCCAGTAGACTCAACGTCCACAGCTAACATTGTGGGCAATGACCTGCTAAACGATGACGATGCTCAAGTTCGTCTCGCTGCATTCCTGGCCCTTGCCGACATGCCCAGCGATTCCACTACAGGAATGGCAATCGCCAATGCAATCTGTGAACCCGCCAACTATTTGGATGTTTGGCTACGCGATGCTGCCACGAGTGCTGGTGCCAAACATGCGTCTGGTTTCATGGTTGCGATGTGCAAACGCAAAGCACTTCCAGGGGAAGTCCTGCCCATTTGCGAAGTGGTTGCTGAACACTTTGCCCGATCGCAGAACGGTCGAAAAGATGTGGATGTCTCAGTAATTGTCAACCGTTTGACTCAAGCGGAGCCTCAAGTCTTATCCTCGATCACTCGAGGCTTTGTGGCTGGCTGGCAGAGTCGTAACAATGTGATTATCAATGATCAACTGGAGGCCGATTTGGTCAAGGTTGTCCAAAGAATGGATGCTGCCGACCGAGGCGCAATGCTACAAGTCGCCGATCGATGGGGTAGCCAACGTCTGGAAACATATACCAGACAAATTGTGGCTGATCTTGTCGAGGCATTAAATGATGATTCGACTTCGGATATCGACCGCATCAGTGCTGCCCAGAAGTTGGTAAGCTTCAAGTCGATGGATGCCTCTACAACGGCAACGCTGTTGCAGGCAATCACCCCTCAAGTCGCACCCGAGTTTGCCAGCAAATTGGTTGCTGCGATTGCTGCCATGCAAGAAGACACCGTTGGCCAACAAGTGATTGACGCCGCCGAAACCTGGTCGCCCAGTCTTCGAACCGCTGCGTTCGAGATTCTGCTACTGCGAAAACCGTGGACCAGCAGTCTGTTATTGGCAATGGAGGAAGGACGATTGCAGGTTTCTGACTTGTCGTTGGAACAACGGCGGACGTTAGGAAATTTGAGCGATGACAAAATGAAGCTGCAAGCGATGGCAATTTTGGAACGAGGCGGCGCTATTCCGAACGCCAATCGCCAAGCAGTGCTAGAACAATACTTGGCCAGCACACACGCTTCAGGTGACGCCACCAACGGCAAAGTTATCTTCAAAAATGTGTGCGCCAAATGCCATAAGCATTCGGGTGAAGGTGCAAACATCGGACCTGAATTAACCGGCATGGCCGTACACCCTAAAGAAGAACTTCTGGTTCATATTTTAGATCCGAACCGAAGCGTAGAAAGTAATTTCCGAATGTACAACGTTCAAACGATTGATGGTTTAATTTTGGCGGGAATGCTAAGCTCTGAATCCAAAACGGCTATCGAATTGGTCGACTCGCAAGGCGAAAAGAAAACCATCTTGCGAGAAGATATCGAACAATTCAAGTCGTCGAGAATTAGCTTGATGCCGGAAGGTTTCGAAAAGGAAATTTCACTTGAACAAATGTCCAACCTGCTGGAATTCATGACCGCTAGAGGAAAATACCTTCCTTTGGATATTTCCAAAGTGGCCAGTGTGGCAAGCGATCAAGGAATGTTCTTCTCGAAAGACGCCGATGTAGAACGGCTGATTTTTGATAAGTGGGGAATTCAGATGTTCAACGGAATTCCATTTAACGTGATCGATCCTAGTGGTGGAAAAAACTTCAACGCGATCATGCTTCAGGGTGGACCCGAAAGTTCACTTGCATCAAAAATGCCTCGCGTTGCCGACATTGTCTGCCAAGCGCCAGTTAGAACCGTTCACTTTTTGGGTGGTGTTAGCGGATGGGGCTTCCCTTACGCTGATCAGAAAACCGTATCCATGATCGCTCGATTGCATTATGCCGACGGAACCACCGAGGATCATGAACTGTTAAACGGGGTCCACTTTGCCGATTACATTAGGCGAGTGGACGTTCCAAAATCAGAATTTGCCTTCGCTTTGCGAAACCAACAAATTCGATATTTTTCGATTAACCCCGCAAAAAGTGAACCTATCAAGTTGATTCAATTGGTCAAAGGACCCGATGGCACGGCCCCTGTGATTATGGCGGTCACCATTGAAGGCCACTAAATCGCGATCATGTGCGAGTGGTTTGGCTTCTCGGTTAACCGGCTTTTGATCGCCGGTGGGTTGAAATTTATTGACGGTGCCATTCTTTAAAGAATGGCACCGTTTTTTTGTGCGATGATCTCCTATACCGTCCCAACCATGGACTATTTCCTTGGGTGGCTTCACTACTAGGCACAGAGTCGTCCGGCAGTTCGGTTGCATTGATCGCAAGATCCAAGACCCCAAAGCGGTCTACCCTCAATTGGGTGGCGTTAAGAGGGCTGCATTGGGCATACCACTTTCCGTTTAGGAAACTCATGACCGTTCTAATCGTAAGTGCCCTCAGCGAAATTCGGAAAAGACATTTGGTAACTCGACTTCAAGTCAGGTTTCGATTTACAGTGTCTCGATACCTAATAGCATCGAGTTGATGACGAGGCCACGCCGCTTCGGAACTCGAAAGCCTCGTAATCGCTAGCAACATTGGCTTTACGAGCTCAAAATCCTTGGAATCTCACTTTGAGTTTCAGGACCTTATCGACTAGTATCCAAGCTCTGCCGCGGAAACGGATGTTCCGCCGAGCCCAGCAGGACGAATTTCGCATGGATGGACGATTCTTGATGTACTTTAAAACAACAGCTACGGCGTTGACTATTTTCGCGGCGCTGTTTGCCGGGGACAGCTTGAACGCTCAAACTGAAGAAAGAACGCTGTCTGAGCCTCTTTTCCGGATCAGCATGGCATCGGAAATTACGTCGGCAGCAAAGTCTGGCGATCGGGCCGACGTGCGGGTTGATTCACTGAAGGCAGTGATCGAACCCTCGAAAATAACAGTGCATCCTCTGGATCCTGCACTTGAATTTGCCCAGCAGAAGTTGACTCATTTACGAACCACGATTCATGATTATCAAGCAGTCATGATCAAACAAGAGCGAGTCGACGGGGTTCTTCTTCCTGCAGAATACATGTCACTGAAGGTAAGGAACGATCGCGAGATCAACGGCACCAAGCAGCCGTTTTCGGTTTACATGAAGTTCCTGCGACCCACAAATGCGAAGGGTCGAGAAGTTATCTACGTCGATGGTCGCAATGATGGAAATTTGGTGGCACATGAAACGGGCTTCTTGAACATCATGCGAGTCAACTTGGCACCTACGGGTTCCTTGGCCATGAAGGGTAATCGATATCCGATCACTGACGCCGGAATCGAAAACTTGGTCCAGAAGTTAATCGAGCGGGGACAGCGTGATCGGAAATGTGGTGACTGCGACGTGGACTTCTTTGCAAATGCGAAAGTTCTGGATCGCACATGCACCATGATCCAAGTCAAGCACGACGTGAACAAAGCACCGTACGACTTCCACATCGGTAGAATCTACATCGATGACGAATATCAAGTTCCGATTCGCTATGAAGCATACACTTGGCCAAAGCCAGGCGAAACCGAACTTCCACTACTGGAAAGTTACACCTATGCAAAATTGCAAATCAACGTAGGTCTTACCGAAAGTGATTTCGATCCAAACAATTCTGAATACGATTTCCCTTAATCTCTATCGCGGGTCGCCTGCGGTTTAACTTTGACTAAGTAACCGTTTGGGACATCCTATTGGACCCGACTACACAGCAATTGGCTGTGATACTAGCAACCCAGTAAAACACGATTGACCTTCAGGAACATTCTTGAAGGTCTTTTTTTGTGAGATAGGACCGACATCCCGGCGATCTAAGCAATTGATCCAGCAGGGGGTATCCAAACCAAAATCGAAAATTGCAGATTCACTTGGGAAATCCACAGCGCCAATGCCTGACACTTTTGTCAGGGCCGGCTTCTCCAGCAAACCGAGGCATTTTGTTCCAAGAGCCTTTATTCGGCCAGGGCCTCTTGGATCTTCTCTTGAATCGTTTTCTCGATCATGCCACGAAAGGGCAGGGCGGCGAATGGCAAAGTACCTTTCAAAGCTACATTCTGGTCGTCAGTATTCATCGCTCCGGTAATTTTCATTCCCATGGCGGCAAACGAAAAATCCAAAGTGCCGTCCTCTGACCACTGTTCCTGTACATCAGACACTTGCCCCACCATCTGCGTACGGACGATGTCCGCAAAGCGTCTTAGACGCTGGATGGCAGTTTGCCGATCTGTTTGATGCGGTACAAGTATGTTAAAGCTGGGCACAAGTGATCCTTTTCGTTCTCAATTCCAATAAAGACTACAATAGCTAACGACGATTTCCAGTTTTTGAATTAAATTGGATAACCATAGCGTACGAAAAAATGGATCGGTGATAATCCCCCAAGCGTTCGAATTCTGCCATGCGTCTGTAACACGACTCTGCTTGGTTCGTTGAACCGTTCATCGCACCAAGTGAATTGGCACTTTGGTTGGCATTGTCCAGTTACCAAGTCCGCCAACCGCAATACCTTGAATGTGTCGCTTAACAGCGTAGGTTATCCATGGCGATAAATTCACCGATCACAACCATCCCGCAGATTTACCGCAACATTCGTCGTTCGACGGAAATTGCCACGATTTTAAGCAAATATGGTTTTGTCGAACTGATTCGACTGTTGCGATTGGACTCATTGATTCCCAACTGGAATTGGAATCGCGACGCTGAAGTGAAACAAGTTGAAAAAACTGAGGTTCGTTTTCGCAAAGCATTAACCGAACTGGGGCCCACCTTCATCAAACTGGGACAATTCCTTTCAACTCGGCCCGATATCGTTGGAGTCGATTTTGCAAATGAACTGCAACGACTTCAATCCGATGTTGCAGCTGACCCGTTCCCGACCGTTCGCGCGATTGTGGAAAAAGAACTTGGCAGTTCGATCGATGATTTGTTCGATGACTTCCACCAGACACCACTTGCATCTGGTTCGATTGGCCAAGCACATTTAGCTAGGTTGAAGACCGGCGAAGAAGTTGTCGTCAAGGTTCAACATCCGAAAATCGAAGGAACGATTAAAACCGACATGGAAATCTTGTCGGCATTGGCTCAACTGGCCCAACAGATCGAAGACGTCAAAAATTATCAACCCGTAACTTTGATCAGTGAATGGTCGCGAGTTCTACAGGCGGAATTAAATTTTCGTCGCGAACAACAACGCCTGGACCAATTCAACATTTTGATGAAAGACGAAAAGGGATTGAAAATCCCCGTAGCCTATCCAAAATTTTGCAGTTCCAAAGTCTTGACCATGGAATGCATTCATGGAAAATCGATCAAGAACCTTTGCGAAGATCCAAACCAAGAGTTAGACCTAAGTGAGATCGCAAAAAATGGAGCCAAAATCTATCTAAAGATGATTTTCAAGCATGGACTTTATCATGCTGATCCGCATGGCGGAAACATCATCATCATGAATGACGGCCGCATTGGTTTGATCGATTTTGGTATGGTCGGTAGAATCAGCCAAAATCTGCGAGAGAACATTGAAGAGATGATTCTTGCGATCGTCAATCAAGATGTGCCGATGTTAGCATTGTTAATCCGACATGTGGGGTCGATCCCCAACCGAACCGACATGTCCGCGCTGGACAACGATTTGGCGGATTTCGTATCCCAGTACACGACTCAATCTCTAGATAATTTTAATGTGTCAGGCGCCTTAAATGACATCGTGACCATTATTAGACGCCATAACATCACGCTTCCTGCAGAAGCAGCGTTGTTGATTAAGACCTTGGTTTCACTTGAAGGAACTGGCCGACAACTTAATCCAAGTTTCAACTTGATGGAGATCTTAGCCCCGCTTCGTCGTTCCATGATCTTGGATCGCCTATCGCCTAAACGCTATATACAACGCCTAAGAAGGTTAATGATCGAGGTTGAACATCTGGTCGATCGCTTACCCGAACGTCTGGCCAATATTTTACAGTTGATTCAAGATGGTGAAATCAATGTCCAAGTCAACCACCATCGCTTGGGTTCCAATGTCAATCGAATGGTCATGGGCATGGTGACCAGCGCACTGTTTCTTGGTTCAAGCGTTTTGCTAAGCATGAAGGTACCCCCACTGATTTTCCCAGAAACAGGTCCCTGGGGAATTCACGACATGAGCCTGATGGGCTTGCTCGGCGTCTGCTTCAGTATGATGCTAGGGCTACGCTTGCTTTGGGCCATTCGGAAATCTGGGAACCTGGACAGCCCCGATACATAATCGTTGGTAACGTGCGATCGAGAAACGAGTTGAACCTTCCCAACCCAATCGCGATACCCCTGAAAGAAATCACACAACCAAAGAAATTTCAGGCATTCCCAGCAGCGGCATTCCTGGAATGCAAACTCACATACAACAGGGCCGCCTCATACGCTTCGAAGAATCCATTGAAACCACCCTCGAAGCACCAAAGCCTTCGTGCCGATTGCTATCCATTAGTTTCGCACGACTTTCCTAGCGGCTTCCATATAAATGCTTAACCTGCGGTGCCCCGATTGTGGTAGTTTAGCGACAATGGACCCAAAATTTTCGTCATAGTAAAGAAACGACGATTTAGATCTTGCCAAATCATCATTCAACAGACGTTGCAGCCTAGATTTTAGAACGGCCCAATTTTGGTTCGCGTTGATCAAATCGGACGCTGGATAAATTTCAGCATCCAACCTACCTTCATCACCCTGGTACGACATAAGACAGGCTATATTTGGTGCAACTATTTGATAGGTCAAGCCCATATCCAGGGCCAACGTATTGAGCGCCACTTCCACCGATTCGTTCTTAGCGATCCACGGGACTTGAGTATCAGGGGTCCACCCTTGAGCAATCAAGGATGGCCAATCAATCAAGATCGTCATCCCGGACTGCTTATTCAGTTCCTGAAACATTGTTCGCAGCGGCGTCGGTAAATAAAATTCCAAGTCGATAATCGCACCGAAAGAATCACCGGAATTCTGAACCCTGGGCTGCAGTTTTTTCGGCCAAGGCATTTTGTTTGCCTTCGTCTCTAAACTAGCTTGCAACTGATCCAGCAACCGTTGCACTCGTTGTTGTACCGCAGGATAGTGCTTAACCACAATCTTTCCGTCACGCACCGTAATTTCACCTATTCGATTGCCTCGGTCCACTCCATCAACCGCCGCGTCCGGATCAAGCGGCAAGGCCCAGGTGGAAGGATGAACGTAATCACGAATCAACTGCACCACCAAGGCCACGTATGGGTCATTGACCAACGGACCAACCTCAGGCGCTTGCAACCCGTTGCCGGGCTTTTGATCACCAGTAGGATCAGCGTTACCCAATGGATCCGATTCAGGCGAATCCGCACCATTTACCAGCGGGTCCAAACTTTGTTTCGGAGCCGTCGGTGGGTCAGCTTCCTGTTTATCTTGAGATGGATCAAGTTTGCCATACACTTCGCTTGGTGCTGAGATTACCGAGGCATTGGTCTCGGCTTGTTCAAGGGCGTCACCGTCTTGGGCACTCTTTTCCGCAGTGCCATTTTGGGCCGGTATCGCATACTGCCTTTCTACGATCTGATCGGTTCCCAACGGAAAAACTTTTAGCCCCACTAAGCTCGGATCACCCAAACCTAGGTCTGCCACTTCCACGCCCAATCCGAACGTTGCCAATTTTTCGCTCAAGATCTCTTGTGTCGGTAAGTTGATCGCATTGATCGGCGCTGGGACATCAAGAGAAACCGGTGCCGCCTGGTACCGGTCACTGTCGATCCAAATTGGAACACTCGACAAACGTTCCAACAGATCGATCAGTTGCAGCGGCAGCATTTGATCGTTATTGATCCCTAAGACCGTAGCCTCGAGACTCTTTTTCACATTGACCGAGCGTTGCCGAGGGCGCGACACTCGCGCCGACGGACTCGTTCTTGTAGGCCCTTTGGAAGCCAATTTGCGAATCACTTCTTCGGTTGGATCTTTTGATGTTTGCTTGCGGACATCCAACAACCCTGGATCTTCCCAATCATTGGTCAGTTCGCCGCCACCGAAAATGTCACTAATCACCTTGTCAAAGGAATCCGCATCCGGCTGATCTTTCTGTGCTTGATCTCCATTTAGTCCATCGTTTACGCCAGAATTAGCAAACGAATCGGGAGTGGAACCTTCGGTTGTCGGTTGGGAAACGACGCCCGCACCTGCAAGATCGGTAGGTTCTGCTTTCCCAGTCCCCGAAATGCTTGGGTCCGAATTCGCATCCGCCACTGGCAAACTCAAACTACCATTGCCTGACCCTGTTTTAGCAGCATTTGCCCCATTCCCGCCTCCGCTCTCTTCACTTGCGCCATCAACAGGATCGCCAATCTTCGCAGATTTTTCTGCAGCCAGGTCCTGGCCTGCAGAATCCTTGCCGACGGCATCCGCATTTACAGGCGGATCAGTGCCAGGGTTTTCTGCGCTGACTTGCGCTCCCTTTCCATCGGTCTTGGCAACTTGATCGCCGTCGCCACTAAGCAAGTACATCCCCAATCCACCGCCGATGACCAGTAACCCAACTCCGCCAACCACGGCAACCAAAATCGTTCGGCGCCGTTTTGCGTTTTCCGAATCCCACTGACCTGGCTTCAACGCACCGGACCGAACTGACTTCGAATCGTCCGCACTTCCGGGCGTTTTACCTGATGAATTTCCGCTAGGCTTGCTATTGCGGTAGGGACCAGCCAAGGACGGTTTCGACGTTGGGTTACCACCCGGCACTGCCTTAGCACCAGTAGCGTTTGGATTGGTGGATTGAAATGGTTTACCGGACTTTTCCTGTTTCTCATTCGCTGCCGTGCCAAATTGCCCGCTAAATTGGCTCGGTATCGTTTCTTGCATATCTTCAGGGTGAGCACTCTTTGGCTTCGCCCCGACCGCGGGCATCCCGTCTAGCAATTGATCCATAGAATCGGATTCAAACATTTTGGGCAGCGGTCCTTTGGCAGCACTGGATGCTTGGCTGGGACTGTCAGCAGTGGCACTCCAACCTTCAGGCGGAACGACTTCGACCATACTTGCGCAGCGAGGACAAGAAAGTGTTTGTCCGATTGCAGAAACCTTTGCGACCTTCAACTTGGCACGGCAAGTGGGGCATTGAATAGAGAATGCAGACACGATCAGTTGCCTCTTTGGAAAAGAATTCGCATCAAACGAACGTCCGACCAGTTCTATCGGGCGTTCGTGATCTGAATCCTATTCTAAACCATCATCTAAGTCGCCGAAACAACTTAGTAGAAGATTGCATTGCAAAATCGATACGATCGGTACCCACAGCTAGGCACTCCAGACAGTTCCACGGCAAAACCGCATCGCTTGCGTTAAACAAGTCACCGAGAGAAAAGGCTTAGAAAGCCATAAAACTGCCTTTGATTGGCATAGCCTGCCTACCAAAAACCTGTTGCCCAAACAGACATGATATCGCCAACTTGCTGGTCACCGCACCAATAGATTGGCGATGCGATCACAGCAGGCAAGTCAAACTAGAAATACAGTTTTCACAGCGAAGGTACTTTTGACAAAGCGCCCAACTCTTAATTATGTGACAACCTTACCTTCAGCAAGGCGAATGATGGTGTCGGCCTTGGTTGCGATTGAATCATCATGAGTCACCATGACAATTGTCAGGTTTTCATCTTCACTTAGTCGATTCAATAAGGTTAAAACTTCACCACCGCTCTTGGAATCCAAGTTGCCTGTCGGTTCATCCGCAAGTAGTAAACGGGGTTCGGTGATCAAGGCACGGGCAATCGCTGTCCGTTGCCGCTCGCCGCCTGATAGTTGATTGGGACGATGTTTTAGTCTTCCGCCTAGGCCGACAAGATCCAGCAAGTGCTTGGCCCGTTCGATGTACTGACGTCGATTTAGAAAGTAATTGAAGACACCAAAACGAATCATGTACGGCACAAGTACATTTTCTAATGCGTTCAATTCGGGCAACAAGTGATAGAATTGAAAAATCAGTCCAATGTCGTTATTTCTCAATTGATCTCGTTCACGAGACTGCAAGTTATCAATTCGTTTCCCATTGAAAAAGATCTCACCTTTATCAGGTCGATCCAACGTCCCCAACAAATGCAGAAGTGTACTCTTGCCCGATCCGCTTTGCCCAACGATTGCGGCAAACTGCCCCGTTCGAACTGATAGATCAACACCGCAAAGAACCGGTACTTCCAGTCCGCACGTTTTATAGGTCTTATGAATATTTCGCCCAGATAAGACGACGGGTTTGGTCGACGCAACGTCTGCTTGGACGCGAATGTGCGGTTTTGGGCCAAGGTTCTTTCCAGTCGATTGATTACTTCTAGGCTGCTGCGTCTGATTGGACATCGCCATGCTATCCGCTTTCAAATTCAAGAAGTTTGCATTCATCGACTTGTTTCTTAAGTTGACTAAATTCATCAGTCTCTTTCAACGCCGGGTGCGCTAGATTCTTAAAGACTGCATAGTTGAAGGGCAAAACACGGGAACTTCACTTCACTTCACTTCACTTCACTTCACTTCACTTCACTTCACTTCACTTCACTTCACTTCACTTCACTTCACTTCACTTCACTTCACTTCACTTCACTTCACTTCACTTCACTTCACTTCACTTCACTTCA
>JBDNHU010000138.1:0-6021 GCA_041688615.1 Mariniblastus sp.
CAGAGATCGAGACAAGACCCGGCAGCAGGTTTTAGAGCTGTTAGGCTGGAACATCCTTCGTCTGTGGTCACCCGATTGGTGGTACGACTCAGACGCGGCAACCGAGGCCTTGGATTTGGCTTTGCAGAATTTGCTGTCCCGCAGTCGTTCCAAATAAAAGCGTTGAAGATTTTCAAGTATCGATGACCGGATTTTGAGACTGGGTCAACCACTTTGGTCCGCGCCTTGGAGCGATAGATTCTTTGCACCACTTACAATTTTGCGGTGGCTTACCATTGGTAATGGTTTTGAATGTTGCAAACGGGTGGACGGCAAAATGGCCACGTTCTGTGGCTGCTTGACGTTGCCATGCCCGCTGCAAATGGCCTCGGATCGCTTGCAGCCACGCAAACGTGACCACCATGTTATGCTGCACAGAGATCCTAAACAGAGATCCTAAACAGAGGTACTGAACTGGAGGCACCCTCTGGGTATCTGGTTCGGGTTGGTTACTTTTGAACGTACCCAACTCCTTAGGCAACGGCGCGTTCCAGGTCCTAACCACTCTCACCTGAGTCGACTTTTTTAGTGCGCTCGGGTATCCCGGTGACTTCAGCAATTTCCCGTTAAGAAAGACGTTTTCAATTTTCCAGTACAAAAATTGACTCTAGTTAAAGGCTCCCTTGGATCCGACAACATCTCTTGACGTCTCGACGGCCTACCGCAGACGGTCGGTTATCGACGGGATCGCATGTCGAGACTTGAGCCTTTCGCTTGTTCTTTCGAAAGTGTTGCAGCGACTTATTGACTGCCAAACGATACAACCAATTCTGAAACTTAGAACGCTTCGATCGTTCTTACAGTTTGTATGAACACCGATTGATTCAAATTTGGTATGACTTTTCGCCCGATCATTCCCGCCATTAATCCATAGACTTCTTGTCGCACGCTTAAAATAACTCCGCCTACTAGTGCTGCTCGCCGGTTTGGCAGCGGCCCACTTGTCCAGCCAAAAAATCGAGGACTTACGCTAACGAAATTATCACCTTAGCTTGGTCGCCTGGGACTTTGGGAAACTGTTGTTTGGATGAAATGGGCGGCTCGTTTCTTCGCATTGAATCGGGATTCGTTTTTGGAAAAACATGTTCTTCGATCGCTGTAATCTAACCCGCGTTCCCCATGAAGTCATCCCGGCGAGTTGTTTGATCAATGAACCGATTGACGATTTCCTGCACTGAAGTATCGACGAAAAACGCAACTTTTATTGATTCCGGGAATACCAGTCCCCTTTTGTGTTCGACTACAATGGTGAACGAAATCACCAATAAAAGAACTGGGTATTCGAATGAAATTGAAGTTATTGCTTGCGGTGTGTTTGTCAGTGTTACTCTTGAACAGTTGCCAGCGCGACCAATCCAATTCGGCGTCTTTGGGCAGACCAGTAAAAGCTACGGGGCAAATCTCAACGGCACAGGTTGTGAACCAGATCGTGGAAGCAGCGTGCGGCGAATGTCAGTTTGACATGGAAGGCACCAGTTGTGATTTGGCCGTTAGGATTGACGGAAAGGCGTACTTCGTAGACGGCAGTTTCATCGACGGCCATGGCGACGCACATGGTAATGACGGTTTATGCAACTGCATTCGACAAGCCAAAGTATCGGGCGAGCTCAAAGACGGGCGTTTCGTCTCGACTTCATTTGACCTGTTGCCAGCTAACAATCCAAAAAATACGGTAAAAAAAGACGGCATAGAAAAACTGGATCGCTAATCTTTCTTGCTATCCATTTTCATTCCGCTGTGGTTCATGTGATGCATCGGATTCCCTGGATCCGCTGGAGTCGTGGTGTTTCGCGGACTGGGTTGGTTAGTGTTCATTATTTTGTCGTAAAGTTCCGGTGGTAGCACTCGCACGACGTTCATGAGACCCTCCACGCCCATCGACCAAGCCGGTCGCATGCCCATGGCTTGCCTCTCTTTCTGGCCGAGCATTTCTTGTTGCATACGGCGCTGCTGCGTGGCGTCGGGCTGCATCTTGCTGGGATCGTGTTCACCAGTCGGATCCTCGGACGACTCCTTGGACATGTTCTTCATTTCGACTGGTTTCATGTCCATGCCGGGCATCGTCAGCTCTTGGGAAGCGAGCATTTCCATCCCGAGCATGATTTGGGGAAACCCCAACACATTGCGTTGTTTAAGCGTTGAATTGTTGCGGATGAATGGGCCGGCTGGTGTTGTCATCGAGTTCATCATGTAGTGGAACATGTGGCAGTGCATGACCCAGTCACCCGGGTTGTTGGCGATAGATTCCACTTCACGCACTTGAGCCACTCCGACCAGCACCTTGTCGCTCGGAGACCAAGCTGTTTCCGGCATTCGCCCGCCTTCGGTGCTCGTTACCCAGAAGGTGTGGCCGTGCAAGTGTATCGGGTGATGGTCGATGACACTGAAGTTCACGAAGCGAATCCGCACCCGCTCCCCCAACTTGCACAGCAACGGCGTCGTCAGCGGCCCGCAACGACCGTTGAACGTCAGATAGTTCCATTCAATCCCCAGCGTGTCTGGAACGGTGCTATTCGGGCGAATCTGAAACTCCTGCGCGATCTCTGGCAGAAGTCGCGGTCCACAACTGGTTCGTAAGACTTGGCGGGATAGACGATTAATAGCCCCACCAGGCCCATCGTTTCTTGCATGCCGACGTGCGAGTGATAGAAAAATGTCCCCTCCTGATGAACCGTCAATTCGTACACGAACTTTTGACCCGGCTCGATCAGGTTTCGATACTCCCACACTTGAGTTTCTCCTTGAACGATCGACAAATAGGTATATTCATTGCTTTCGTCAAATTAGGGACTCACAATTCGATTTAAACCAAAATGCAGTTCAGTCGCCGTCAGTGCTAAAACCGAAACCTTTCAACAGCCGGCCAATTTTCAAAAGCAAGATCGGAGCGATATAGGTCTTCCGTCGCATGCAGAAAAAAAACGAAACCACTGTCAGGCATTTAAAAATACCCGAAGTGTTCCGCGCTTCCAAAAGAACAAACTACTTAACATCCGTACGAAGGCTCAGATTCAGGAATTCATAAAACCAACCGGTTAGTTTTGGTGTTCACTAGATTTTTGAGTTCCCTGATCTCCAGCTTTGTGGTCATGCCCTTGGCCCATGGCAGCCTTTTTAAGTTCTTCAACCTTAGCCAAGGTCGCAGATGGATCGGCGTTGGCCTTGGCTACACATCCTTTGCAGCACAAATAAACGGGTTTGCCATTAAGTTCCAATTTCACCGGTGAACCCATTCCGCCCAACAGACTGCCATCGGCGATCGCACAATACTTCTGCGCTTCAATTGCCATCCGTTCTTCCATTGGTAGAGTTGCGATTACTGCCGTTGCTTTCGCCAATTTTTCGGCGGTGGCGACCGTTTTTGCACCGCCTGCGATCGCATCTTTTTTGCAGTCATTACAACAAAGAAAGACTGGTTTGTTACTGAGTATAACTTTCACCGGTGCTCCCATCGTGCCCAACCGGCTACTGGGCATCATCGGACAAAAACGCTGAGCCGTAGCCAGCTTTTGATCTTCCGCTGAGAGTGTTGCCAAAGCAGCTGTGATTTTTTTCTCCTGCACCATCATGGCTTCGTGATCGTGGTTACCATGTTCATCGTGCTTGGCACGCTCATCGTGTGCCGTCAACGCATCAGACTGTTTGTTTGATTGAGCTGACAAGTGTTCCGCACTGAACACGCAAAGCATAAGCATGAAGACAAGTGTTAATTTTATCGGGGTTTTCAAGGTACTCATTTTTTTCCTTCGAAACGGTGTGATTCATTTTTCAGTGTGCGTAGCATCGAATCCAGGTAGGTTGCTAAAATTCCGCACCCTGACCAAAATGTGCTAGTAGTGGTTTGGATGCAGCTACCGACGTCGTTCTTCGGCCAAGTTCGAAATAGTTTTTTCGATTCATGGAAAATCAACGTTAAACACCGGCAATTGCTGACCTGATCGAAGTCTAAAAATTTGTTGAAGTAAATCCCGTGTTCGTGCATCCCAGGTGCGATTACCTCTTGTACTGAGATAGGATTCAATGCTCCAAACAGCCCATAGCGGTCGACGGCGAAAGTCGAACTCGATCCGTTTTCAACTCATTTTGGTCGTCAATAGCATTTTGTTTTTGTATGCGTTGGTGTTTCTAGTGGTTGACTTCCGGCGAGAATTGAATGAAGCCTTTGCAGACAAGCAGACGGCTTTAAATGAAGAAGCGAAAACCGTGCTTCCCGCCTTGCTTCACATGCGTTCGCATGGAATTGGCGAAGTCGGGAGTTACCTGAATCAGGTTTGCGGGAAGATGAATGACAAGGATTCGCCCGGTCATCATTTGGCAGTGGAATTGAATGGGGAAGTCATTCAAGCTAACGCCCACAATCGAGCTTCGACTGACTTGTTGGAAGCAATGAAACAAGCCACCGCGAACATTGATCGCCGATTTCGATCTGAACAATTCGATCTTGTGGTTGGAGCATCGGCAGAGGGGGACGTCGTGGTCTACGTCAGCGAGGACGTGTCGCAGCTTCGAGCATTTGTGTTTTGGGAATCGAGCCGGCGGTTGGGTGTGGTTCTGGCGATGGGTTTGATAGGCGCACTGATTCTGAATTTTGCATTACTTCGAGTCGTCGTTCGCCCCGTTCGATTACTCGTGGAAAAAATTCGCGATGTCGGTAACAGTAACAATGGCCACGAAGTCGGCTCAATGGGAAGCACCGAGTTTGATTTCCTCGCGGCGGAAATAAACTCAATGAGCTCCGCACTGGCGAAGGCGAAAAATGCACGGGCCATGCGATTGGCTAAAGCCCGGAAAATTCAAAACAACCTTTTGCCAGATGATTTGGTAGTCCCAGGTCTGAGCTTCGGTAGACTCTATTGCCCTGCCGAGGAAGTTGGCGGCGATTTTTTCGATATTTTGCCTTGCAGTCATTCACAATGGCTTATCTGCATGGCGGACGCTACCGATCATGGAGTTCCCGCGGCCATGTCCGCCGCAATGCTGAAAACACTGCTTGCTCAAGCCAGCGAGCATTCAACGTCGCCGGGAGAAATTCTTGATCGAATGAACCGGGGATTTATGGAAGTCAGTTTGGATGACGATTTCGCTTCCTTGATTCTTGTCCGCATTGATTTGGTAACGCAAGTTTTGACGTACGCGAATGCAGGGCACGATCCAGCATGGCTAATCAAACCTAATGGCGAATCCATTGAATTATTGGCGACAGGCACATTGCTGGGGATCGACGAATCTTTGGAATGGCCTGAAGTCGAGATCAAGCTTCAATCGAACTGGCGTCTCGCAATTTCGACTGACGGAATCACTGAAACATTTGATGCGAATGAAAAACAGTTTGGCAAAATTCGTTTGCTTGATGGGCTAAACAATTCAAAGAGTTTTTCACCGCAGCAAGCGACCGACGCTGTTGCGGACATCGTTAATCAATTTCGCGGCGGAGGAATTCAAAGTGACGATGTTACTTTACTCCTGATAGATTTCGATTTTTCTGTTGCCGACCCAATGACGTCGCAAACTGTCATCAACGAACAAAACGCCGATCGCAAAGAAGAAAAATCGCTTCCAATGCCGCCTAATTTAGATATGTAAAAGCAGACAGGCGTGCCAAGCCGTCATATTCAACGCACTCAATCAAAATTGAGGTTTGCAATGACTTCGCGAACCTGTATGCAACTTAGCGCGCAAGTGTTTGCTGTAAGCAGCTTCGTTTCCGTTTGTTTTGTGTGGACGTCAAAAGCACTGATAGATAAAAAAAGGCGATGTACAAGGCCTGCTTCATGCCTTGCAGGAACGAGGTCGCCAAGCTGGCATCTACGCTCAAGCAGCAGCGATTCGCCATGCATAAAGATGGGGATGGGGATGATGAGCAAAGGCATGATGAGCAAAGGCATGATGCTGGCCATGATGAAATCCATGGGTGACATGGAAATGTCGTCATCACTGCTCGGCTGACCCAGCGTGTGGCACATCAATCACATCAATCACATC
>JBDNHU010000018.1:0-5576 GCA_041688615.1 Mariniblastus sp.
CTACTGCCCGTGAACGTTTGACTAACCAGCCCAGGCTTAGGCGTATACTCGGTCGTGAACAGAGTGGCACAAACCTGAGAAATCTTTCCGATGGTCACGATATCCACTAGCGAATCCAAATTGAAATGTTGGAACGCAAACGGTCGACTGGTTCGGGCAAAGGTCTGCACTTCGTCGCAAATGATGGCGATTCCAAGTTCTTTGGCGCGGGCGCACAGGGCCTTGAAATAGGCTTCAGTTCCAGGGTAGTAACCGCCCTCGCCGGCAATCAATTCCATCCACAGAATAGCGTGTTGGCCCGGGTAACGTGCCACCTGCCGCTCGAAGACGGACATCGTCTTCTCTAAGCTGCCCTCGGGATCGTTGTGGTCATAAAACGGCAAGTAATCAACCGTCGTTGTCACGGGTAAACCTGCGCGGTAGCCGGGGCGATCGGTGATGTTGCTTAGGGCAATCGTGCGACCGCAGAAGCAGTTTTCAAATGCGAAGACGCGGTAGGCCGGAAAGTTTTTTTGAAATGCCATCTTCAGCGAATTTTCGTTCGCCATCGCGCCGCTTGTGGATAACATACAGTGCGCAATCATGCTGCCCGATTGGGAGGCGGTTTGCACCAACAATTCGCACAATTCAACCGAAGCGCCATTTTGTTGCAGATTGCCTTGCATGACCGTATCGCTTAAGGCAGCATCAATCCCGGCTTCCACCAGTTCAGGATTCGAATGCCCGTACCCGTGAACACCGATTCCCGTAATCATGTCCAGCTTGACACTGCCGTCGGCCAATTCAACGAACGGCCCATTACCCAAGCCACTTGAAATGTACGGAAAATAAAGGGATCCACCACGAAGCTTAGCAAAATGGTCCAACTGCTGCTGATAACCAACGGTCAATGTTGGGTCCGCAATTTTGACTTCGTTTAAGACGCTTTGGTGTTCCTTCAAAGCAGCCAGGATCAGGCTTTTGGCTTCAGCGATTCGCGGATCCGCAGCCAACTTTTGAGCGGCCAAAGGGTTGGAAGACATGGGTTCTACTTTCCTACACGAGTGGTTGGCTGATCAATTCTAGCGAACATTCGCCTGACTAGCATTCGGGCGAGCTTTACGATCGGTTTGGATTCAAGAGTCAGTTCTAAAGCAATTGGGCACTGCCGCAAACCTTAAAACCACAAACCAACCAACCAAACCACAAACCAACCAACGTGGTGCAAACGATGCTTGTTTGCAAACGATGCCTGTTTACTCTTCTTGCTGCGGGCCATTCGCCAAGTCCGGACGTACTCCAGATTCTGGCAAAAAAAGGACCCAGCGCTAATAGGACAAAGGATATCTTTGGAATGTTCAATAGAAATAGGGATCCACAGGTCGAGGGTTCGGTGGCAGGCTGCGGTGGATTCTGCGTCTTTTCTGCACTTTGAAACGAACAGAAATGGAAATCGCTGTTCCCGTAAGTCTTAAGACCAATCTATCGGCTGGTCCGCCATTTGTAGAAGCACTAACGTGGTCAATTTCGCTCTTTCAATCAAGCTTTTAACGACCAAGAATTCTTTGGGACTGTGCAAGTGGTTGCCCGCGGGGCCTAATGTGTCAACGTTGGGCAACCCGATACCCGACAGTTTATTTCCGTCACTTGCCCCCCCGGTGTCTCGCCATGACAAGGGCAAGCCAATCGATTGGGCTGCCAGCTGGATACGCTGTTGAATTTTCTTGGTGTTTGAGTCGACAACTTTGGGAGGTGAAGAAAAAATGCCTTCAAGTTCCACTTGGTAGTCGGCAGCTTGATCAAATTGATCCACAATCGACTGAACCTGCCGTAAGGCCTGGACCTGGGCCGTTGGATCCACGACTCGGATATTCAGCCTGGCAACAGCCAAGTCCGGCACCATGTTCACCGGACCCCCGCCTTGAATCCGACCCAAGTTGTAGGTCGATCCGTCGCTTTGAGTCCCGTTAAGGCGATCGATCTGGTCAATGCACCTAGCGAGATGAACGACCGCGTTTCGACCATTTTCAAAGTCCCGCCCCGAATGAGCGCTTCGGCCCCGGCAAACGATCGAGAAATTCCCTGAACCTTTCCGCGCCGCAACCATGCTGCCGTCTGGCAAAACAGGTTCAAATAACAGACCAAATTGGCAATCAGCGGCCAATTCTTTCAAGATTTGACCACTGCCCAATGAGCCAATTTCTTCGTCCGGGTTCATTAGCACTCGCCAGCCCATCTTCTTGGCCAACGGCGATCGTTCGAAGGCTCGAAGGGCGAACAACATTACCACTTGACCGCCCTTGGCATCAATGACGCCTGGCCCGTTTAACGTTTGGTCATCCAAGTATTGGCATTTTTGGAAGGGGCTGTTGGTGTCGTAAACCGTGTCGGTGTGAATGCACAAAAACGCGCGACTGGCTTGTTCGAGTCGGCAAGCCACTTGCAAGTTGGGACCTAGCGGAAAGGTCTCATGCTCTCCAGCATCATTCATCAATCGTGCCGGTGGAGTGTCGTGGCGGTGAAGTTCGTCGCCCAGGCCTTGATATTCACGCTGCAAAATGTCGACAACTTTTGTGACTCCGTCCACGTTAAACGTGCCCGAATTTTGGTCGCAAAGTTCTAGCAACAGCTCTACCATTGCGTCCTGTTGCGAATCCAGCCACCGCAATGACAGTGTGTATGGGTCTGATTCAAACGGATCGGTCATGTTGAAAATTTCCAGAAGCGGTTCGCGAATTCTTAGTGCGTAACACAGCGCAGCAATAATCACAGCGCAGCAATAATCACAGCGCAGCAATAATCACGGCGCAGCAATAATCACGGCGCAGCAATAATCACGGCGCAGCAATAATCACGGCGCAGCAATAATCACGGCGCAGCAATAATCACGGCGCAGCAATAATCACGGCGCAGCAATAATCACAGTGCAGCAATAATCACGGTGCAAAGACGCAAGTGTTGCCGTCATGTCGAATCATGATCACTGCCACGGACTGCGGTCGAGCGTTAGTCGGTTGACGGTCGAGTGTTCAAAAAGAAACGTTGGCAAAAGAGTTCAATTTCTCTCTTGCCGCTTAGCCGCTGCTGGGCTCGTTTTCCTGTCCATCGGTCGGCTGGACCTTGCCATAACACTTCAATGTCCCTTTGCGATGTTAAGCGATTGGCTATCGCTAACGCAATGCCCAACTGGAATCGATCTTCAGGATAAATGGGAACCCCCAATGACTGCAGCGACCATCGATCGATTCGAATCTCTTGCCAAAGTGCCACTTGGCCCTCCTGCCTTTGTCCAACGAAAGGCGCAAGCGAATTTAAGTCTGGGTTATTTTCGTTTTCAATTTGGACCGCCGCCACATAGACTTGGACCCGACTGCCTCGGGGGGCGTAAAGCTCCCAAGCCAACCAATGGTCGCAAATTCCCAACCACTGAGTCAACGGAAACAGCAGTACGAACCAAAATCCAATCGTGGCCAGTTTCTCTGAAACATAAACACGCAACGCTGGCTTTATTGCTGGTAGCAATGAACCCTTGCTTTTATCCGGTTGAAGATCAGTCGATTGGCCAGCTGGATTTACAGCAAGGTGTTTGCTGGGCCAAAAAAGGAGGTACGCTTGTCCGATAAAAAAAACATTCCACAGCAGAACTCCCCATTGATGGTTCTGTCCAAGCGGCCCCAATATCAACAACAAGACCGCATGAGTGACCACCGCAAGCGTGGTAAACAATTTTGGAAAACGCCCGGTTGCCAATCCCACGCCCACAATCAACTCACCCAAAGGGAACGTCGATACTATCACCGCGCGCAACACGCCATCAATTCGATTAGGCGCGATGTTCACCAGTCCCAATATGGAATCCAGGAATTGAGTTCCCATGCTTTGAACAAAAAGATAATCAAATTTGCTGATGGCTGAAAATAGATAGATGCTAATTGCCAACCATCGACACCGCTGCAATGCAATGAGATCCGCAACATTGGGCGGTGTCTGAATATTGGTAAAGGTGCCTGGCAGTAAAAACAGAAAAACAAAAAAGAACTGGTAGGCCCATGGTTGAAGACGGTGTTGGTCGAATAGTCCTGAAAGCAAAAGACAACTCAGAAACGTCCACGTACCCGCCTGCAGTCGCCACGCATCACGACGAATAAGCAGTTGAGAAAAAAGGCTTATGAAAATCAACGGAAGCAGGCACCACTGGGCTGCATGGAAAAAACCACCCAACGCCGGTCCGTTGGCAAACCAAAATGCTGGAACTTGAGGGAATTCCGACTGCGGCAGCCAAAGTTTATAACTGACAGCGAACAAACAAATCGCGCACAGTAAACTCCAGTTTCGAAACATCGTGATTCGTAAGGTCAGTGGTGAATTGTCCATACGTTTAAACTAACTCCAATTGTAGGTGATTTGAAGTCGTCTATTTAGTTTCACGTTTCAGTCGGCCAGTTTTTTACACTTCAGTCCAACCTGTTACCACCCGGTCGCTCGCCTGTTACCACCCGGTCGCTCGGCTCTTACCACCTAGTTGAAGGCGGACAAATTCTGGTTGACTTTGGATATATTTTGACGATCGATGGGGCACCAATCACCGTAAAAAAAGCCTCGCAGGAATGACTCCTGTGAGGCTCTAATTCATGTAATTGCAAGCGAAATAGCTGGTTTCAAGTGATCGGAATTAATCGGGTCGCTGGACTAACCGCGTCCACCTCGACCACCACCGCCGGCACCTCCCCGACCACTACCGCCCTGGCCTCCCGTGCCCCGGCTGCCGCCACCTGTCCCGCCGCCGCCGCCGAATCCACCAAAGCCGCCACCTTGCATCGCTTTACGAATCGCGTTCATATCCGGTGCTGCTGCTGCTGCGGCGGCACCCCCAGCGGGTGTCGCCCCGGTTGCACCAGTCCGAGGCGTAGTGCTGGTTCCGCCTTCGAAGTACTGGGGAAACAAAGTTCTTACCATGGTCGGGGTCACCCCTGGTGGTAAATCCAAAATTTCCATGTTCTTGGCCACGACGGCACCTTCGTAGTCCAGTTGCTTGACAAATTCTTCGACCTGCGAAACCAGATAGCCGGGCCCCATCACCAGTAATAGTTTGGCTTCGGTATCCACCGAAACACTCATCTTTGGCTTGGCTGCATCGGCCGATCCACCACCTTTGCCACCTTTGCCGCTCATCATCTGCTTCATTAATTCGGCCGGGTTGACTTGCGGTTGAGGCTGGCCACCCTGCCCTTCCGGCTTGCGGATGTAGGTAGCAAAGTGTGTTTCCACTTGAGTCTTGATGCCTTCGGGGTCACGATAACGGATCGGGATGCTTCTGGCTTCACCATTGATTTTCGGATCATGGGGCGCCGTAGGACGATCTTTCAGGTCGATCAATGTTTCGATCTCGGATGTGTCTTCTGGCCCCGCGTACACGATCATTGCATTGAGAAAGTTGTCCACATGGATCGACACGGTACCCACTGTTTTCTCGCTGCTGGAGCCACCGCCACCACCACCACCCATCAATCCACCTAACAAATCGCCTGCTGCACCGCCGATGGCGTTCTGCATAGCTCCACCTAGCATGTCAGCCATACCACCACCACCGCCGCCAC
>JBDNHU010000139.1:0-4535 GCA_041688615.1 Mariniblastus sp.
CAACAATCACTTGGCGCTGGGTTTCACCAGCCAAATCCAATAGCGGAATTGAGTAGCCGGCGGGTAGCGAACGAACGTCTTCCTTCGGGTCCTGTACATCAATCGCAACATTGGATTCCCCGTCGCCGCCTGGATTTCCAGACAATTGGAACGCTAGACAAAGTGGACTTGCCATAAACAAGGTAGCCCATGTCACCAAACCGCCCAAACCATATTTCGATATTCGCATCCAGCTAAACTCCCAAGGCAACGAACCAGAACACAACCCGTCTACGTAATACGCACGCAGGAAAAAAAGCTAACTTGTCTTCAATAAATCATGGATCACTTTTGCCGGCTCGACCCCCGTCAATCTCTGATCCAACCCCTGATACTTGACCGTAAAACGCTGATGCTCAAACCCCAACTGATGCAACACGGTCGCGTGAAAGTCATGAACCGAAAGCGGATCTTTCACTATGTTGTAAGAAAAATCATCGGTCTCCCCATAGATTTTGCCACCTTGCGATCCGCCACCTGCCATCCACATTGTATAACATCGCGGATGGTGGTCTCGTCCGTAATTGGTCTTAGAAAGCCCCCCCTGAGAATAAATGGTTCTTCCAAATTCGCCACCCCAAATGACAAGCGTGTCATCAAACATCCCGCGGGCTTTTAGATCCTGAATCAACCCCCAACAGGCTTGGTCGATATCCAGACACTGGGATGGCAGACGACCCGCGACATTGGCGTGAGTGTCCCAATTGTTGTGATAGATTTGCACAAAACGTACGCCACGCTCCACCAATCTTCTGGCCAGCAACGAAGTATTGGCAAACGTCCCAGGCTTCTTGGCAGAATCGCCATACAATTCAAACGTCGATTCTGGTTCACTACTCAAGTCCGTCAATTCTGGAACGCTGGCCTGCATCCGAAACGCTAATTCGTACTGTTGGATGCGGGTTTGTGTTTGAGGATCCGCAAATTTTTGATAGTTTATTTGATTCAACGCATTGATTCCGTCCAAAGTGGCTCTACGAATTTCTCGCGACACCCCCGGCGGGTTGTTGATGTACAAAATAGGGTCCCCAGCGGTCCGAAAACTAACACCCGCATGCTCACCCGAAAGGTAGCCACTGGACCAAAGCCGCCCCGAAATTGCCTGCATCTGTTCCTGATTCGTTGGGCGGGCAACCATCACAACAAACGTGGGTAAATTTTCATTCATGGATCCCAAGCCATAACTGGCCCATGCACCTAAACAGGGTCGCCCCGTCAATTGATTGCCCGTCTGCATAAAAGTAATGGCTGGTTCATGATTAATCGCTTCAGTATTCATGCTCCGCATAAAGCAGATATCGTCAACCATTTTTGACATGTGTGGCAGCAGTTCACTGACCCACATCCCACACTCGCCATACTGTTGAAACTTGTACTTCGACGGTGCAATGGGAAATCGAGTCTGTCCACTTGTCATCGTCGTCAGACGTTGCCCATTCCTGATCGATTCCGGCAGATCTTTATCGTACCAATCGTTCATTTGTGGCTTATGATCGAATAGATCCATCTGCGGCGGTCCCCCCACCATATGCAAATAGATCACTCGCTTTGCCTTCGGAGCGAAATGAGGCCCCATCGCCAATGCATCTTGGGCACTCGCAACGACTTCGCCACCCAACGTTGCGGTACCCATTAACGAACTTAGTGCAGCCCAACCCAAAACGTTGCCACCCCGGCGAAAGAAATGCCTTCGCGTTTCGTCCTGCCCGTGCTGGATTGCCAAACGATCAAGTTCAACTTGGTAGTCACTCATTTTTGCTCTCATTTAACTACGTGATAATGCCCGCCAACCGACCCCAACAAAGCGAAATACAGGCTATTTACTTAAGGCTTCGTCCAGGTTTAATAATTGATTCACCAGCATCGTCCAAGCCGCCACTTCAGAAACATCCAATGCTTCAGGCATCTTCGTCTCGCCCACTGCCACCAACTCGGCTGCCTGTTCAGGTGCTTTGGAATAGTACTGGCGCATTTTTTCCAACACCGAATTGGCAACCTGTTTCTCTTGAACGCTAAACGTTCGAGCCAGAATGCGAAGCGTCAACCAGTCAATTTTCTCATCAACCGTCATCTCTGCCGCCCCCGTTCGCCCCAACACTTGACTAGCCAACACGCGTCCAGCTTCAATAAATTGCGGGTCGTTCAATGTCACCAACGCCTGCAACGGAGTATTGGTTCGCTCTCGCTTTACCGTGCAGACCTCGCGACTTGGTGCGTTAAAGATATCCATTGACGCAGGCGGAGCCGAGCGTTTCCAAAAGGTATAGAGACTGCGACGATATAAGGCCTCGCCCGAATCTTGGCGATAATCGTGAGTATTAGATTCTCGCATCGCAACCGCCTCCCAAACCCCTGGCGGTTGGTAAGGCTTGACACTGGGCCCACCCAAACTTTCAACCAACACCTCGGTTGCCGCAAGCGCGCTATCGCGCACCATTTCAGCATCCATTCGAAATCTAGGACCACGCGACAGCAGAAGGTTCGCTTGATCCAACGCCAACTTCCGCTCGGTTGCCATTGCACTTTGGCGATACGTCCGACTCATCAACATCTTCTTGAACAATCGCTTGACGTCCCATCCGTTCTGACGAAAATCGACAGACAACCAGTCCAACAATTCCGGATGCGTGGGCGAAGATCCCGTGAGTCCAAAATCGCCACTGGACGCCACCAGACCTTCCCCAAAAACACTTTGCCAAAAACGATTCACCGATACTCGCGTGGTCAGCGGATGCTGATCGGACACCAACCAACGAGCCAATCCCAAACGATTCCTGGGTAAGTCATCCGCCATCACGGGAAGCATTGCTGGCGTCGCGGCAGACACTTGATCACGTCGCTGATCGTATTCACCTCGGTTCAAAATAAAGGCAATCGGCGATTCCGACCGTTCGTTCATCACGTGAGCCAAGGTGCCACGACCACGAATCGCTTCTCGCTCGCCCTCCAATTCTCGAACCTTCGACTGCCATTGCTGAAACGAAGAATCTAACCGCTGCAAATACCAATCCAATACGAACTGACGATCGGCAGCCTCAAGTTTGGCGTTTGTGCTGAGGTCCAGCTGCTTTGCCTTGGCAACCACACTTTCTAGACGCTGCCGTCCCACCAAGTAAAGCAAATCCGATTCAGGCAGTTGACTGCCGTAAATAAGCACGTCTTTCAACCGCACACCGGGAACCAGACTTCCACCATTTCGCTGAAACAATGTCAGGGGAAAATCTTGCTCAATGGACTGCGTCAAAGAATCATTGGCAATACTGGTCGGCACCGATTTCCCATTGACGTAAACCCTGACTCCACCCGCTTTGGATGACCCGTCATAAGTAACGAAGACATGCGTCCATTTATCTGAAGCAATCGGATCCCGGGTGACTACTTTCAATGCGTTTGAAGGCCAATCATGGATAAGATGAGTGCCGACGCGTCCATCTTCACTCCACAAATCCCACCCACGGTACGAGCCGCCGTCTTGCATACTTGCAAACAACGCTCCACTATTATTATTGCCCTGAAACTTAACCCAGGTCCCAAAAGAAAACGCCTGCCCTCGATCTAGTTTCAGTTCATCACTCAGAGAAAACTGAACCCCTGGCATCGAAGCCAGCGAATTCGAAAAATCGCCAAACTCAGTATCGTCTTGCGTGGCATCCGGTTGGTCACCCCATTCAAGTTCAACATCGGCACCACCAACCCGGGCAGTTGCCACCTTTTTCAGCGGACCTGCTGGAAATTGAAACCTCAAGTCCTTCAACAACTGCTCTTCGAAGGAGTCATTCAGACTGGCAAGATGCTTGGGATCTTTTAACCAATCCTCAAACGTACTTGAAACTTCAACGCTTCTGGCATGCATTTCCCCTTGGGCATTGGCAAGCGATTCCTGAACCTGACCCCAACGCAAATCATCAACTCTGCTTGGAACAAATACCGTTGGTGGTGTTTCCTTAATGTTGCCATCGCGAACCGCCTGAGTTGTATTGTTGAAAAACGCAGACAACTCATAAAATTCTTTCTGGCTAAACGGATCAAATTTATGATCATGACAAACAGCACAGCCCACGGTTAATCCCATCCAAGTTTGAGCCGTCGTTTCGGTACGATCACGAGCGTATAAAACTTCATACTCTTGGTCGATGATGCCGCCTTCATTGGACGTGATGTTGCAGCGATTAAATCCCGTTGCCACTTGCTGCTGTACAGTCCTGGCAGGCAACATATCGCCTGCCAACTGGTCGATCGTAAATTGATCAAATGGCTGATTGGCGTTGAACGCTTGGATGACCCAATCGCGATAGGCCCAAACTTCCCGAAAATTGTCGAAATGAATTCCGTGAGTATCCGCATACCTGGCAACGTCTAGCCAGTAACGAGCACGATGTTCACCCCAGGCTGGGCTTTCCATCAACTGATCAATCAACTTTTCGTACGCATCAGGCGAATCATTGTTTACAAATTGTTGCACCACTTCAACGCTTGGCGGCAACCCCGTGACATCC
>JBDNHU010000140.1:0-3412 GCA_041688615.1 Mariniblastus sp.
GCCCAGCCCTAAAACGTCTTGGCGGCGTTTTTGAACACGGGCGGCCTGATTACGAAATTGCCAGAACTCGCGTTCGGCTTGGAAGAACAGAGCACACGCCCAATCCTGGCCTAGAGCCCCCACCGCTTGTTCGATTCGCTCCAACGCCGTAGAAAACGCTTGGTCTTGATCCACACCACGGTCTCGCCTTCGCAAGCTATCAAGATGATGGACGGCGTCCGCAATGTTTTGGTCACTTTCGCTTGGCAATTCCCAATGGGGCCAACCCTGTCTTGCGACAACATACACTTGGACTACTTCCGATTCATTGACCAACGCCTTCTGCATTCGACCACCGGCCCGCCCCTGAATTTCGCAGTGTTGCAAACCATGAGCGACCAGGAAATCCGATACGCTGTCCACTTTGATTGCCACCCGGGTCTTGATGACGTCGTTTGAACATTGAATTTTCGGAAAAATACCCAGCGGTTGCATCCAGTAGGTTTCCGTGGATTTGAAACCAATGCCCAAAATCTTGCCGCCTGAAGAATCTGCTACCGCGATCGGCGTAGTTTGAAATCCGCATGCTTGCAGACGCTGTGAAAGATCACCATCCAGCGAACCGTCAGCGGCAAGAACCTGTTGCGGAGGCACCGCCAAATGATCGATCCAGTCAACCAACCGGGTTCCTGATTGCTGCAGCATGTCCCGTCGTAATTGGTCCAGCCACGGAGAATTCTGGCAGGCAATGTCTAGGATGTCAGCGACTAATTGATATGCAGCGGGTTGAACTTGCCATCCGCCTTCAGGAACTTCGATGGTCGCGGTTGTCATCTTCGAAACCTTCCAAATGTTTGGGTTATCAGAAACACCACAGACCTACAATATCGCACAGTAGGTCCATCCATTTCAATGTACGGACATTCGCTACCAGGGACAATCGCTTAGACGAATCAACCTAAGGGATTTCGAGTTTTTTTCAGCGAGTCCAGTCCAGAAGAGTGCGTTTTCCCGTCATTGCCCGATACTTCAACCGCAAGGCTGGAAGTTGGCGTTGAAGTTCAACTTGATTGGCGACGTCCATTTTGGGGCTCTTGGCATAGTTCGCGATTGGTCGAATCGATCGATGCAGTCGCCAAGCGGGAAGGTATCGTCCGGGTGTTCGACGAACCGGATTTTCGAAAGTCACTTTAACTTGGGCGGCGGGTAAACGAAGCTATATTGGAACCTGGCTTTGCTAAATCTGCCGTTTTACCACTGCTTGAATTGCAATCGACTTGCTTTCAAAACCGCGGGAACAGTTGAGCCCCTAGCGGTTTGGCTGGAAGCAAGATTTATCTTGGCAGCACTCCCAGCTTGTTGATTTGGACATCCAACGCAAATAAACAACCGGTTCCTTTAGGAACGGAGATTCCAGGAAACTGGTGGATCTGATTCGAGGTGTCAGGGACAAAAGCCCTGGCGTAAAGTGTCTCAATGTCGCCATCTATTTTAATTTCGATATCATGCTGCACAACGGCTGGGGCAGTGCCTGGGATTTCTGGTAGCAGTATTTGTATTTCGGCAGTTGTCAATTTTTTCAAACGGCTTAAGCCGTCAGTGGGAACTTCCAAGGCCGTTTTTTGATCAATCAAGCCGGGGTCCACAATTCCTGTGCTGGCAAATTTTAAAGTGCTGATTAGCCTTTCTGCTAGATGCTCTTGTTTGCGATCTTTTACTCTGATCCAAAGTAGCGGAGCGAAAATGCTGTCTTGTCTAGGTCTATTGTGAGAACCAACCATAGGTTTAAAATTTCGTTTATCATGGAGCTGAAGTATTGCGGTAATAAAAGAATCTTCAAACCGTAATTCCTGGTTTTTCAGGTCGTCCTTCGTGATTGCCGAGAGTAGTTTATCGATCTTGGTCATCACCTGAATTCGTTGGGTTTGGTTTAAGTTTTTACCGTAACTTCCTATGGTTAATAGTGAATCATGAATCCTCTTGCCGTCATGAAATTGGGCTGGAAGTGTTTCAATAGCCGCGTCGATTGCGAGTTGTTGATATCTAGGTTCGGGGAAGTTGTCAGGAATTAAACGACAGGTTCGCCAAAACTCTTGATCAAAAATCGGGGAATCCAGGATCCTCAGGGCTCGTTCTTTATCGTTTTCCAAGAAGGCGTCAGGGGATTTTTGGAACCGGTCCCGGAAAATAGTCTGAACCGATTCCTTCGCCTGAAGGTCCCAGTCGTTTCGTTCGTTAAAAAGTTTTTCTACTAACTGAAAGTACTTGTCCTTATTTGGGAAATCCACTAGGAACCCAAGTAAAGCAGTGGTTTCATTTAGGGGACGCTCGAGGCAAGACTCCGTGAATTGCTGCCATTGACCATCACTTAGTGATTCGTATCTTCGGAAATACCCAATTAGTTTAAATGTTTCCTTTGGGGTCGCGGGGTCAGTAAAGTATTGCATAAATATCCGACGCGTGCGATCACGTGAAGGTTGATCACGGAATTGCTGCATGGCCGTTAACGCAATCGCTTTTTGGTCGATATTCAGCTCTCGCTGAAACTGATCAAACCACTTTTCATACGTGTCCCCTTTGTAAAGTGGGGTGATATTGGATTTAGAATCTTGGACGGTAGGTTGGGTCGTAACCAAGTCCTTGGCGGTGTCATGATCCCCATCGCCGGTATTGTGATCAATTCGGGCGACGATCGTTTCGCCGTTCTTTAAGATGATTTGACTCTTGTCGATTGAAAATCCGTCGGTGGCTGAGTCAATTTCTATTTCATACTTACCCGAATACAAGCGAGTGGTCGTGGTTCCGGGTTTGATTTCCAGTTGCTGAAACGTTTTGCCATCTTTCAATAGGTTCACTTTGATGCCGGCGGTTTCTGACTGGATCACGATTTGGCCTTTGCTATTTTCTAGCGTCACCACGATGCCCAGCCCGATTGCCGCCGCAGCCATTGCCAGGCCCATCAAGTATCGCCAAAACTTGCGCCCGCTTCGGGCGGCGTTGACTTTAGGCTTGGCGATGGACAACGCCAGGGAACTGGGAACCATGGCATCCTCTTTGATTTGAGTATCACTGCGGCGTTGCCGGGCTTCAGCCAAGAGGGTCGCCAATTCCGCTGCTTCGCAAAAGGGCAGCAATTGTTCGGCAAGGTGAGCAGCACTGGTAGGGCGATCGTTGGGGTTTCGAGCTAAGCAAAGGTCGATGACTCGTCCCAAAGCCGTAGGAATGTCAGGACGAAGCGTGGTAACTTTCGGCGGTTGAACCGTTGCCAGTAGTCGCAATTTTTCCAAAGGCGACTGCTGCGTCGACGCCGCATAGGGGGCTCGGCCTGTCAACAACCGATACAAGGTCGCGCCCAAGGCGTAAACATCGCTGCGATGATCCACGTTGGTTGCTTTTTCCGCCTGTTCAGGTGCCATGTAGTCTAGCGTGCCCA
>JBDNHU010000141.1:0-2572 GCA_041688615.1 Mariniblastus sp.
AAGCGTCCCTGGCGCCGATTCCATTTCGCCTTGAAACATGTCCGGCATTGAATCGCTGGCCGACGCTGGGTTGTAGGCTCGATTCGCTTTGGGCAACGCATTGATTACCAAGCGACCTTCTAAGTATTGTTCAATTGAAGCTTGTTTTAGCCACTGAACTAACAAAGTGTAATTGGCGCCCATCTGCCCAAGGGTGCGAATCACATCCGTTGCCATATTGCTGCAACGAACGGTGCGATCGCCACCCTCGGATCGATAGTTGATAATTTCGACGAACTGGTCGTTACGACTTTTTATGGTCCATCCAGAACCCACGAATAACATTCCTGGTTTGATCTTTTGATCTGGATTGAAAACCGCGATCTCGGTTCGCTTAAACTTGGCAACATGGATGATTGGATCAGCGGTACTGTAGATCGTATTTAGGGAGAAGTTCTCGCCGCTTTTGCCAAAATTCTCGATCATCATTTCCGAATCGGTTTCGCCTCGTTGGGTCAAACTGCGAACCGCACCGTACCGGGTTTCTACACTCTTAACATGCAATAGTTTTTGGAGTTCTTTACGGGCGACCGGATCTGGCAGTGCACTAAGGGCCGTGAACGCGTGCCAACGATAAGCCCACTGACTTTCGGCCAATCGTCCTAGTTCCGGGCAACCTGTATTTTTTCCCTGATACGTCAACGCCATTGCGGCCATGAACCTAACTTTTTCCTCCGGGCTGCGCAGCGCTCGCTCCAGAATTGCGGTCCCATTCTCGCCGATGGCTTCCAAACGAATGGACGCCAATTCCGCGGTTTCAGGATCCATGATCAACTGTTCCAAAGCTTCCAATCGATTCACTTGTTGGCTGGCCGTTTCGGCGACGACAATGTTTCGCAGCACATGCAAATAACGATAGACATTGTCACGATAGATCGCCGGAACTTGCAATTCGATCACGATATCATTCTTGGCATTAGCAACCGGCTGTCGTTGCGAATTATCAAAATAATTGAAGCGGTTGTTGATCGATTTGGTCAATAGGACCGCTTCGCGAATCGATCGATTTTCTTCCTTGGTTTGGAACCCAAACGGTCGATCGATTGTCATCACACCACCGCCGGGAACGATGCCGTTGATTTTGGTCGTCCGTCCTTCAGATTCAAATAGATCGTAAGTCAAAACTGGCCCGGTCACGTTACCAGCCAATTGTCCGTTCAGGACTTGACCCGAATTGGTGATCTGCTGGGGCGTTAGCCTAGCGGGCATCAGATAGCCGCCTTCAAGACTGCTGGTCGTACTGCCTGGTTCCAACGTTACAAAAACATCAAAGCCCTGACCTTTGCGAATTCCAGCGGGAGCAATTCCATTAAGAATCACCAAACTGGTCCAATCGGAACTTAGCAGTTTGTTAGGCTCATTAATTTGACGAGTCCGAAGTTCTGCAGTCAATTCATCTCGAAACTTCGAGGGTGCTGGTGCGCTACCCGTTCCGTTCAATTCGCTGACCATGCCCACGCCGGTGATGCGGGCAGGCGAAGCACCCCAAACCCTTGATAGATCAGAAACAAATTTAACCCCTTCATCGCCCGGCAATGTTGGGGCTGTGACCGCGTCGGAACCCTTGCCACGATTGATCCATGATTTACAGCCACCTAATCCCAGTAGACCTGCTAGCAAAAAGCTACGCCGATCCACCATCCACGCTTCCGAACGATCGGCGGAAGTGCCGTCTTGTTGAATGCTATCCTGGATAACCAATTCATTCTGGGTGTTTGACTGTCGACGTGCCATTATCCCTGCGCCTTTTTTCGAAGTCTTGTCCAAGAATACCCTCTTCAAATTCCGTTTTGAAGCTGTTTACTGAACGTCGTATTCCCGGCCGGCTCTCGCTATGTGTTCCACTTGTTGGGTCACGACTGATTCCGTGCCCAATCATTTGGTGCGTTTCATGTTTTGCCGAAGGGACAGTAGGGCAGGGGCCACGCACTGGTCAAGGTCAATTTGCTGTCTTGAACTTAACTGTAAAGATCACGGCCTACTATTAAGAAATAAGTTGGGTGGCTGCTAGCTGTTGTAAGTAAACATTCACCCTAAGCCACGCATCTTTCGCGAATCATAAATTCGATCCCAACCCTGAATGAACGGTGGGGTATCTAGCCGATGAAATCCAAAGTCGTACCAGCGGCGACTGTTTCTGATCCGTAGCAAATCGTTGCCGTAGAAAGCAATTGTTATCAACGAAGGCGACCGTATGTCTGCAGCCCAGGAAAATCAATTCGTTGAAGATGCCCAGGAAATGGTTTCGCTAGATCCGTTAGCTCCGACTGCCGCTAGGGTGTCTTTAGCAAAGGTTGATAACCAGCGGTCAACCATTTCGATCTGCGAATCAAAAGCCAGTGAATCTTGGGCAGATGAAGAGAATCAGACCGATGACACTAACGGCGGCACGAACAGCGATGTGACCGCGACCTTGGTCTGGGATATGGAAGCGACGCTCCAGCAATTGCAGCTTTCCAATAAAACGGGTGAAGCCGATCCAGTGTCGACAATGAACACGATCGAGAGAATCCAAGACCAATTGATTGCGAAC
>JBDNHU010000142.1:0-18923 GCA_041688615.1 Mariniblastus sp.
ATGCACCACAATAATTGGGATCGGCACTTGAATGTTCGCGATTTTGCTTTGCCGAATCAGGGGCGTTACCTGCTTCGAATTCGCGCGTTTGGAAAAGTGCCCAAGCGGCAGCAAGTCGTTGATTCAGCAGAAGTTTTTCTTCGGCAGCGGTTAGAACAGGACAATAAGGAACGTCCTAAAAACGAGAAGTATCATCGCCAGGCCTTTGAAGAAACATTGGAGCACTTTCGGACCGACCCAATGTACGATTACGGACCGCCGCGGATAAAGTTGGTTCAAACCTTAGGTGGGCAGCCGCGGGTGGTTGCCGAATTTGATGTCGATGCCACCGCCGACCAACCCCAAGAATACGAAGTTCAAGTAGATTTTTCATCGCAGAAGGCGGGGATCAACTTGGAGTATGCTTATGCGATTCCGCGTGAACTCGAAAATTCTTGGTTTCAAACTTCGGATGATTTTGCCAGACCCGAATTGTGGGTGGATTGGATTGAATTAGAAGGACCGATCTACGGACAATGGCCACCCCAAAGCCATCAGCGTTTGTTGTTATCCGATAAAACACTCGGCGAACAGGCAACAGAAAAAGCACAAAGGCCGACCGATAAAGAAAGTCGAGCGCAACAGCGATTGGAAGCCCAACGAATCATCAAACGGTTCATGCAACGGGCTTTCCGTCGACCGATCACAGAAGCCGAATTGACCGCGAAGATGGAACTGTATGACGCCGCTGCTGCAGACGGGACCTCTTTGATAGAAACGATCAAATATCCACTGACTGCCGTATTGGTATCACCCCACTTCTTATTCTTGGCCGAACCGCTGGATCAAGCGGGAAGCGGCGACGCGGTAGCTTTAGGTGAAGCAAAACCGAGGTCGTTGAATCAATACCAACTTGCCACCCGTTTGTCATACTTTTTATGGAGCAGTATGCCAGACGATCGTCTGTTTTCTTTGGCAACCAAAGGGCAGTTGTCCAGCAGTGTGATCTTAAGTGCCGAAGTGGATCGGATGCTGGTGGATCCGAAAGCCAGTTCTTTTGTTGCCAATTTTGCGGGTCAATGGCTAGACTTGCGAGACGTGGGTGCGAATCCTCCAGCCGAAGATTTGTACCCTCGATATGACCGTCATTTAGAGCAGTCCATTGTGGCCGAGTCTGAGGCCTTTTTCGCTGAAATTTTGCACAAAGATTTGAGTGTCATGAATTTTGTGGCATCCGATTTTGTGGTGATCAACGAACGATTAGGCCGATATTACGGAATCGCGAATGTCCGTGGAGACCATTTTCGATCCGTTCCGGTTCCCGCAGGTGTGCAGCGAGGGGGCGTGCTTACTCAGGCCTCGATTTTGTCCACCACTTCCAATGGTACTCGGACTTCCCCGGTGAAACGGGGAACATGGGTGATGAAGAATTTGTTGGGTATGGATCCCGGTTTGCCGGTTGCCAATGCGGGTGATATTGCGCCAAAAGTGCCAGGCATTGATAAGGCGACGGTGCGAAATCGGTTGGAAATTCATCGAACGCTGCCGCAGTGTGCCAGGTGTCACAACAAGATTGACCCATTGGGCTTTGCATTAGAAAATTATAATGCGGCGGGCGCCTGGCGAGACCAGGAGGGTTTTGGCTACAAAGGCCGTGTAAACCAGGATGATCCGGTGGTTGATGCGTCTGCGAAGATGATCGACGGCACTGAATTTGTGGGGGTCCGTGGGCTGCAAAAAGTGTTAAGCGGTCAGCAGGTGTTGTTTCTAAAATGTCTCAGCGGCAAGATGTTGACCTACGCTTTGGGGCGGGAGTTGGATATTGCCGATTCCCGACACGTCGACCAGGCCGCAGAGCACTTAAGTCAGGGTGACCAAAGTATGCGGTCGTTGATCAAATGGATTGTCGTATCAGAAGTTTTTCAATCGAAGTAACACCCGTCCTATTTTGTCACACAAATTTTCTATTTGATGGACGATTCAGATGTTTTCCAATTCAAAGAAACCGCTGTCACGACGCCACGTGCTTCGAGGGCTGGGCGCTTGTCTTAGCTTGCCGATGCTGGACGCGATGCTGCCAGCGCTGGCTAAAGCAAATGATTCCCAATTCAAGCCGTGGGAGCAGTCATTAGGGGTTCAGCCTAGGATGATTTGCTGTTATGTGCCCAACGGTGTGAATATCTTGCAGTGGATGCCCAAGGGTTCGGGTCAATCCTATGAATTATCGCCAACACTGCGGGTGCTAGAAGAGTTTCGAAACGACTTTTCCGTGCTGACAGGTGTCGGGCACCCGTCATCGCAGGGAGGGCACAGCGGCGCCGATACTTGGTTGACGGCTGCGGATCTGACCGCAGTGCCGGGAAGTGATTACAGTAATACGATATCGGTGGATCAGGTTGTAGCTGCGGAACACGCGAAGCATACTCGCTTTGCTTCGATTCAACTTTCGGATACGTCGGGAACGGGTTCGGCAGGTCACAGTCATACGTTATCCTTCGATCAGTCGGGGACACCGTTGCCCGCCGAGAATTCTCCCCGGCGGTATTTTGAGCGATTGTTTGTTCCTGATCAAGCAGCGGATCGACAAGCGACGTTGAAGCGATACGCGGAAAAGAAGTCGATCTTGGACAGCGTATTATATGAAGCCAATTCATTGCACCGAAAATTGGGCAAGTCCGACCAACACAAGATGGACGAATACCTGGGGAGTGTGCGGGAAACGGAAGCGCGAGTCCAACGTTTAGAAAGTTGGATTGATATTCCTAAACCAGACGTTGCGATGAAGGATTTGCAGTTGTCGATGCAACCGGGCGATGCGCACGATCGTCCGATGTGGCTGGATGTCATGATGGAAATCAATTATCTGGCGTTTGCGACAGATACAACGCGAGTGATAACGTTTGAATGGTCTCGTGAAGCGGGCGGCTATGGCGGAGGCGGTGAGAACCACCATGAACTTTCGCACCACGGTGGGGACGCTGGAATGTTGGAAAAGTTGGCCACGATCGATCGTTTTCATTTGGGGCGTTTAACCAGATTCCTCAAGCTGCTTAAATCGACCACCGACGGTCCGGGTTCGATGTTGGATCACACGATGGTCTTGTTTGGCAGTGGAATGAATTCGGGGGAGGGTGGCGAGCATTCGCCCAAGAACTTGCCAGTGCTGTTGGCTGGCGGGCAGGGATTGGGAGTAAAGCAAGGGCAACATTTGGCCTTCGATTCGGATCGGCATCCGCCCTTGTCCAATTTACTGCTGACCATGGCGCAAGCAATGGGTGTTCAGTCGGATCGATTTGCAGATGCTAGCTCAACGATGTCCGGATTCTAGAATTGCGGCCTGGACGACCCGCGGATTCACCGCGTTTTCAGGTGTTTAAACAGCCCTTTTGTCTAATTCAGCCCAAGAGCCCTGTGTTTTTGACGGAATTACAGTGGGTTCTTGGATAAATCCCTTGCTGGTAGTTTTAATGGCTGTGGGTTAGAATTTAGTGGCGATGTAGGCCGTTGTGTCAGGCGACATGCCTGATGTTTGAGAATGGGACAGGCCGCGATGTGGCGTAAATCCTTTGAGATGGAAATAATGATTTATGATGAATTCAATCCAACTGCATAATTTTCCGCTGGTCGCCCAAGGTTTGGACCCGATATTCTTAGCTGCGATTGCCGGCATAGGTGTTTTGGTCATTTTGGGTCTGATCATTTTTGCGTTAATGGCCAAATACTTGGGGCTGTGGATTCAAGCCATGACCTCCAACGCCAAGGTTAGCATGACCAGCTTGATCGGGATGGGATTTCGACAAGTGCAGCCTGGAATTATTGTGAATGCGAAGATCATGGCCACCCAGGCCGGGCTCAGTATTCGCGAACCTGACGGAATTACGACCGCTCGCTTGGAAGCTCACTATTTGGCAGGGGGTGATGTAATGCGAGTCATCAATGCGATTATTGCGGCCCAACGAGCAGGTATCGATTTGGATTTTGATCGTGCCAGCGCCATCGACCTTGCGGGTCGTGATTGTATGGATGCGGTTCAGACCAGCGTTTACCCTAAGGTCATTGATTGCCCTGATCCTCGGCGAAGTGGAAAGAACTTTCTTAGTGCGATTGCCAAGAACGGCGTCGAGCTTAAGGTGCGGGCTCGTGTGACTGTTCGAACCAACTTGGATCAGTTGATCGGTGGTGCGACCGAAGAGACCGTGATTGCTCGTGTCGGTGAAAGCATTGTGTCTTCGATTGGTTCAAGTCCAACTCACGGGCACGTGCTGGAACAACCCGACACCATTTCCAAGGCGGTGTTGGCTCGAGGCCTGGACGCTCAGACCGCCTTCGAAATCGTATCAATCGATATTGCGGATATTGAAGTTGGCGAAAATATTGGAGCTCGATTGCAAGTGGATCAAGCCGAAGCGGACACTCGTGTGGCTCGAGCCAATGCCGAACGACGTCGTGCTGAGGCGATTGCTGAAGAGCAGGAAATGAAAGCTGAAGTTGCCTTGAACCAAGCGAAATTGATCAACGCTGAAGCGCAAGTTCCTCAAGCGATGGCGGCCGCGTTTCGTTCCGGCAAGATGACCATCAACTAAGGTGACTTTGCCTTTGCTCTCGTATTTTGCAACGCTCGACGACTGAACAGGTCCTCGAGCGTTTTTTATTGAACCCAAACCAAGTTTTGAGGATGTGATGGCGCGTTCTTTTTGGCTGATGAAATCAGAGCCTGATGTTTATTCGATAGACGATTTAGCGGCAGACGAAGGGCAAACGACGTGTTGGGACGGTGTAAGGAATTATCAAGCCCGCAACTTCATGCGAGATTCAATGAAGGTGGGTGATCAGGTTCTGTTCTATCATTCCAATGCCGATCCCAGCGGCGTCGCAGGTATCGCGTCGATCGCTGCCCAGGCATACGCTGATCCTACTGCCTTTGACAAAAAAGATAAACATTATGATGCTAAAAGCGACCCAGACAATCCGGCATGGATGATGGTCGATGTGAAGTTTGTCAAACGATTTTCAAAAGTGATTCCTCTGTCAGAATTGAAGACCTATTCCCAGTTGGATGGGATGGAACTGCTACGACGTGGTTCGCGGCTTAGCGTGCAACCGGTTGAAAAAAGTCACTTTGACTTCATCGTCAAACTAGGTGCCAAGCGGCCAAAGTCATAGTAAGCGTCGTTTGCCAAAGGTCTGGCAGTTTGCTGCTTTTGGGTGGCGAAGGCTGCATGATTGGCCTGGGGTTCTTCACGAAAAGGTACAGCAAGTGTGGTGGAAACAGATCTTGGTGGTCGCGTTCTTTTGGGCGACCTGCTTAAAGTCAGTGAACGCTCAAGATTTTGACCCGTTGGAATCTAAGCAGCGATCAAGTTTCAGCATCGATCGAATGCAACGGCGGACATTCGACTATTTTTGGGAGTTGGCGGATCCGAAAACGGGACTGATCCCAGATCGATTTCCCTCGCAACGCTTTTGCAGCATCGCGGCTACAGGGTTTGGATTGACTAGCTATGTGATCGGCGTTGACAAGAAATTTATCACTCGCCAGCAAGCGGCCCAGCGGGTTGAAAAGACATTGGGGTTCTTGCTCCGCTTGCCCCAGGGGTCGGAACCAGATGCGTCTGGCCATCAAGGTTTTTTCTATCACTTCTTGGATATGGATTCGGGGGGCCGGTATGACCGTTGTGAGTTGTCGTCGATCGATACCGCCTTGTTGATGGCGGGAGTGATTTCCTGCGGCAGCTACTTTGATCAAGACAGTGCGATTGAAAAGAAAATAAGGGGCCAGGCGAAGGATCTTTTTAATCGCGTCCAATGGGAATGGATGGTTTCGTCCAATGGATTGATCTGTATGGGCTGGAAGCCGGAATCCGGATTCCTAGCGTATCATTGGCAAGGTTATGACGAAGCGATTTTACTGCACGTCTTAGCGGCCGGTAGCGACACCCATCCCATTGATCCAACGACCTATCAGAACTACGTCAAGACGTATCGTTGGGCCCAGCATTATGGTCAAAGCTATATCAATTTTGGACCCTTGTTTGGGCATCAATATTCGCAAATGTACATCGATTTTCGAGGCATCGCTGATTCGTATACTCGGGTACGAGGCATCGACTATTTCGAAAATTCTAGACGGGCAACCTTGGCTCAATGGGAATATGCAAAACAGAATCCGAAGGGTTTCATAGGTTATGGCAAAAACGTTTGGGGGCTAACCGCATGTGACGGACCAGGTTGGGGCAGTGTGTCCTACCAAGGCAAGCAGCAAGAGGTGCAATCTTATTCAGCCAGGGGAATTTCGATCGAATATGATGTTGACGATGGTACGATTGCACCCACCGCAGCCGGGGGAAGCCTGCCGTTTGCGCCAGAAATTTGTATGCCGACACTGAAGCATTATTGGGAAGGGTACCAAGGTCGCCTAGTTGGAAAGTTTGGGTACTTTGATTCGTTCAATCTAACGTTCCCCAATCGACAATCGATACCAAATAATCAAAAGGGTCCAGAGTTGGCGTCAAGCGCCCCGGACATCTGGATCAACGGGGATTACTTGGGTATTGATCAGGGGCCAATTTTGATTCAGTCGGCAAATCATCAGAGTCAAATCGTGTGGAAGATCATGATGAAAAACCAAGTGGTCTCCACGGGCCTGCAGAGATTAGGCTTTCGAAAACAATAGCCCGTTGGGCAGCCGTGCCTAGGTTCGAGGGCTTGTGAAAAGGTTCGAGGGCTTGTGAAAATCCAGTGTGAAAATGTTTTGTGAAAATGTTTTGTGCAGATCGCGCAAGGGAATGTGACCATTAGTTGGGTAATTGCAATGGTCCAAGAGTCAGCCAGCCAGCTGCGTGTTGATCTTGACTTTGATTGGCAAACCGAAGCGGCTTACCACCTTTCATGGGGTTGGGCACACCCATCGCGAAGACTGCGGTTTTGAATTGCGATTGTATCGTTTGCGTGAATTGAAGTTGTGTGGTGTCTTTTCGCCGTGTTGCCGGCATGATTCCCAACAGAGATTGATGGGTCTTCCACTGTTGAATGACCGCGCCTGTTTTCGCATCGATCGCAGCCAGGTAAATGGGCCAATCTTGATGATAGAACGGTGCCAGTCCGTTATTTGAAATTTCCAAGCTAACGGCCAACGTGATGTCGGCAGAATCGGCCACGGGTTGGGTCTTGAGCGTCGCCTGTGAAACGTAAAAATCATACCCCATTTTTCGTACTTCGTTGACGGCACGATCGTAACGATTCTTACTGGCTTTTTCTGCGAACAGGCCGCTGTCCATTAGCCAGGTCACATGAGTCAAATCGCGGCACGCAGCGAAATCCTGGCCTTCAGGAGTGCAGGAGGGTTCATCGAAGCAGCACCCCCAGGCTTCGGGACGAATTTCTCCACCGATCGGATATTTTTGCCAAACATTGTTCAGGCCCGCGGACTTCATGGACGTCCAAAAGAACCAGTCGTCCTCTTCTTTTCCCGTAGGCACCGTCGCATAACAAAACGAATCGTCGTGGTAGCCAAAGGGTTGGTCAGACGTCGGCGCGTGGTGATAGGCATCTTTGCCGGCCGGGTATCGCAGTAGAATCGGCGTCTTTGTAAAGGCCTTAGCGTATGCGTTCAAAATTTCTGTTTGTACTTCCTTGCTGGCCCATAGATCATCACGAGGATAGGTGTGCCATTCACCCCACGTGCCAAGCAGGCCGGCGGTGATGTAAGCGATTCGAGGGTCACCGTCGTAACGCTTGCCCATTTCCATCACAAAGTCTTGCAGGCAACGACGCAAATTCTTATCGCTGTAGTCTGGGGTTTCGACATCGGTCGGAGGAAATGGTGCCGTATTCGTGTTCTTGTATTTGTGAACCTTCAGGCCGTTCGCGATTAGGTACTTGGGGATCAAGTCCGTTTTGCCGGGGTATTCCAGCATGATGCGGAAAGTTGTTTGATTGCCACGTGAAGCCACATCATCTAGCAGTGATTCTAGAGCGGTGAAGTCGTAACTTTTCGGGCCCACTACCAATTTCCCTAAGGGCAGATACGAAAATTCCATGCTGTGTGGAAAGCGATCCTTGGCAGGATCAGCGTACGGAACCAATCCTTTCAAGGGATTATCGATCGGACTTAAGCCTTGCTCTAAGGCAATGGTTTGTGCCATCACGACGGAGGTTGCCATGGTTGCAAATGGCAAAGTCAAGAACGTCAACATCAGCAGTCGACGTAAGCCGAAGGCATTCCACAGATGTGACTTGTGATTGAACATCGATGTTTTCCGGCGGTTAGCTTTTGGCACTGTTTACATTGTCAGCGAAAGAATTCACAAACGCCATTTTACACAAAAAAACGGCTGACTTTCACAGTAGCCGTTTCTTTGTTTAGATTGCCGAGAAAATCGTGCAAGTCGATTTGCCCAAGCCCAGCGTCGCTACACTGGCGTTTCAGCCATATCGCGGGCATGGTAGCTAGATCGCACGAATGGACCGGAAGCGACTTTCTTGAAGCCCATCTTCTTGGCCATGTCGCCCAGGAAGTCGAACTCGGCAGGTGGAATGTATCGCACCACGGGCAGGTATCGAGTTTCCGAGGGTTGCAGGTACTGGCCCAGCGTTAAGAAATCACAATCTGCATCAAGTAGGTCGGACAGTACATCGAAAATTTCGTCGTGCGTTTCTCCCAATCCCAGCATCAGGCCGCTCTTGGTTTTGACGCCGGGGTCGAGTCGCTTGACCAGTCGCAGCAATTCCAACGTCCATCGATATTGCGATTTGGGGCCACGCACTCGACGATACAATCGAGGAACCGTTTCGGTGTTATGGTTAAAGACTTCAGGTTTGGCTTGCATCAACAGGGCAACTGATTCTGGGTCATCGATAAAGTCGGGCGTCAGGACTTCGATCGTGGCGTCGATTCGCTGGCGAACCGCCAAAATGCACTGACGAAAATGATCGGCACCGCCATCCTCAAGATCGTCTCGCGTCACGCTGGTGATCACCACATGCTTAAGCCCAAGGCGTTGGGCCGCTTGTGCTAGGCGATCGGGTTCGTCTAATTCAAGGGCGCCTGGTCGCCCACGCTTGACCGCACAAAAACCGCACGGGCGAGTGCAAGTGTTTCCCAAAATCATGAACGTTGCGGTTTGCTGGGAATAGCATTCGGATCGATTTGGGCACTTGGCGTTGTCGCAAACCGTTTCAAGTCCTAATTCTTCCATTAGGCCAGACGTGAAATTCACGCCGCCTTTGGGCATCGGCCGCTTTAGCCAGCGAGGCAAACGCTTGACCGTCGACGCCAGATCGTCGGTCCCGCCTAGGTTGATCAGATTTTCGCCAACGTTGCTCTCACCGCGTGAACCGTCGCTGCTGGTTTCACCGCAGGCAGAAGTCCCAGTGTCCGAGATGATTGGCAGTTGTACAGATTTCGACACCCTGGGTGTTCCTTTTACGTTAAGTCAAAGCAAGCGATCGGTTCGCGCGCACCCGCGTCTTGATTCAGTCGGACGGGGCACTGGATCGGTTTGTAACCGGATTCTAGTTAAAATTCGTCACAATTTTAATGGGCACGCCAGCATTATTATTCACTGAATTGGTCTAGGATTGACGTTTGAATCCCAGAAAAATGGTCTGGAACGATTGTTTTCACGACCCAGACGATCTTTTGGGCATCGGAACTTGTCTGCAAAACTGGAATTGCGTTCAAATTTGCCTTGGAATTTTGCGGTAATCTGAAACAATGAACGACCCTAAGCATTGCATAATGGGGACTTTAGGGTCGTGGGCAGCCCAGCGACCAGAGTTAGACCAGAGTTAGAACTGGGGCAAAAGAATTTTCGGACCTTGAATTGAACGTCGATGGCAAAATCAAAAGACAATAAGAAGAAAACCGAGTCCGGCGGGAAAATGGTTGCCGACAATCGTAAAGCCAACCACAAATATGAGATCTTCGAAAAGATCGAATGCGGCATTGTGTTGCATGGCAGCGAGGTCAAGAGCCTTCGTGACGGCAAGTTGTCGTTGAACGAGGCTTACGCTCATACTCGAGATGGCGAACTGTGGTTGGTGGGCGCTGATATCGGATTGTATGCCCAGGCCAATTCCATGAACCACGTCCCTTTGCGAGTTCGCAAGTTATTGGTGCATAAGCGAGATCTGTTGAAGTTGGAGGCTAAGACCAACGAAAAAGGGCTTAGTTTGGTTCCATTACGAATCTATTTTAACGAACGCGGGATCGCAAAAGTATTGCTGGGCATCGGCAAAGGTAAACAGATGCATGACAAGCGTGAAGACCTTAAAAAGCGTGATACTGATCGCGATATTCAACGCGAAATGCGTAAGAAGAATCGTTGATTAAGTGGGTTGCGTTGGTTGATGTTTTGCATATCTTCTACTTTGATTTCAAGAATTCGCTATGACTTTGATCAGTGACGCCTGGATTCGTTTGGGCGGAGTCGAGTTTCCGGTTTCGCGGCCTCACGCATTCGGGCTAGTCATCGACGGACCCGCGTCAGGTGCCAGTGGAGATTACTTGCATGATCTACTTTTGAAAGCCGAACATCGAACTGAATTCCTGGACTTGATTGACAAAGAAGGTCTGGTGGTTTGCAAAAACCTGCAAACTGAAGCGGACAGCTATCGAAAAGTTCGAGGCAAATCCAGTTTTGGAAAATTGAGTCAAGCTGAGTATTACCACCATGACGGTTGTAGTTGTCCGGTAAAGCCCCGGGTGGTCGAGATTCGGCTTCCCTATCAAAAAGTTGCACGACAAGTTGCCACAGCGGTCGCTCCTTTCCCCGCCGTGATCCAAGCGATGCTAAATGCATTGCCCCAGCGGTTAACATCTGACGCGGAGGTTCAGCAATTTCGCGAGCGGTTTCTAGTGGACGTGGATCAGGTGCCACACGCCCAAACATGGGATCGAATTCAGGGCAAGGTGACTCGGTTGGTTCGACACGAAATGGACGCGGAGAGCTGCCGATCTTACTTTCGTGAAGTGGACCAATTGGCCAACGCCTATGTTTTACCTTGGGAGATGGGCGAGAGCCGGCTGATGGTCAATTCGGTCCAAGATCTAACCAAGACCATGCAACACCGCCGCGCCTATCAAAAGCCGCGGCAGTCGGATGAGGTCACGTCAAACGGCAGCCTCGTAAAACGTTGGACCGCTGAAGAGGCATAGTAAAACGTGGTGCAAGTAGCGTCATTCAGTAAATCCGTGCGACGCATTGCAGCGGGTTACGATGAGCCGCCGGCATCGGCCGCGGGTCCCCAACAAATCAAGGGTGATCTCGCGATTAATGTTCCCCGGGTGTCACTTGGGTCCGGGGGGAAGGTTTTGCAGCAGATAGCGGGTAATTAGCAGACGAACATGCACGACGGTTCCTGGCCCCTCACTTAGGCCGTGGTCACGATTCGGGTAGACCATATAGTCGAAGGGTTTGCCAAGCTGGATCAGTCGGTCGACCAGACCTTCGATAATTTGAATGTGAGTGTTCGTTTCCCCTGAACCGGTCACGATCAGCAGTTTGCCTTTCAGGCCTTCGGCGAAATGGATCGGCGCCGATGTTTGGTAACCTTCGGGATTTACTTCTCTATTTCGCATAAAAATCTCTTGGAACCACGCGTTGTAGAGATGCGGTTGCGGTTTGGGGACCACCGCAATGCCTACGTGATAATCGTCGGGCTTGCGAAACATAGCGTTAAGCGTATTCGACCCGCCGCCGCTCCAGCCCCAAATCCCAACTCGCGAAAGGTCGACGAAGGACCGCATGCGACCTAGTTCTTTTAATCCCGCCGCCTGTTCTTCGGTCGAAAGTAGGCCAAGGCTTCCGAAAATAGAACGTCGCCATGCCGCGCCTTTGGGAGCGGGCGTGCCACGGTTGTCGATGGATACAACCAGGTACCCAAGATCCGAGACGACTCGCAGAAAGTGACTTTGGGCAGCTCCCCACTGATTCAACACCGTTTGTGCATGCGGCTCGCCGTAGACGTAAATGAAGACCGGATACTTCTTGGTGGGATCAAAATCTTGGGGCTTGATCATCCACGCGTCCATGCTGATGCCGCCGCCAATATCAAGCTGCAGGAATTCTGTCGGATGAGATACTACGGATTTCGCCAGCTCCTGCAGTTTGCTATTGTCTTCCACCACTTTGATTACCCGATGACCTTGCACCTGAATCAGATCCACGATCGGCGGCGTGTCGAAAGTGGAAACCGTGTGAAACGCCCACTTTGCGTCCGGTGAAAAGTCGTAGTCGTGAGTCCCCGGCTGGTCTGGCGGAGTGATCCGTTCGGGCTTCCCCGATCCATCCAGCCCAACGCGATACAAATACTTTTGGGTCGCGTTTTCCGGCGATGCATAAAAGTAGTACCAACCGCCCTCTTCATCAATAACCGCGCGTTCGATTATGTCGAACTCGCCAGGCGTCAGCAGCGACAATTCTTCACCGTCCCGCGAGTACAAATAGGCGTGTCGCCAGCCATCTTTTTCGCTGATCACGATGAATGCTTTGCCATCACGAATCCACATCAGGCCAGAATTCTTGGCCTGGCTGGCCACCACCCAAGCGGGATCGGATTCTTGGAAGATTCTTTTGAGTGTGCCATCGGTTGAAGCCAGAAAGAATTCCCGCTTGTCACGAAATCGGCTCAATCGTTCAACTAGCAGTTCACCCGAATCCCCCGCCCACTGGACAAGTCCCAGATAAAAGCCTTCTTCGGGTGATTGGATCGGCAACCACTGTAGATTCTGGCCTTCGACGTCGACAATCCCAACTTGCTGCGTTGCGATCTTCTCGCCGACTCTGGCAAACCGTTGCTCGCGAACTCCAGGATAGGAAGGATCCACGGGGACGAGCATCGATCGCTTCTTCACCAGAGTGTTGTCGGTTTGAATGAAGGCCACGTGTTTTGCATCCGGGCTCCAGCTAAGGCCGTGAAACGAAATGTCACGATCAGGTGTTCGATTAGTCAGCCGAGTCCGTCGATCCGTTTCAAGATCCAGTACAAACACATCGCCATCACGAATTTCTAGTCTCTGCTTCCGATCTGGCGAAACCAGTGGTTGGGACTGTGCTGCTGCTGGAACGTTGGGTTGCGGATCGATAGATTCGCCGGTGCGCACGTTGTAATGAATGGTGACGGTCTGGTTGGTTTCCGGTTCCCGCTGCTCGACCCAGTACCCAGTACTGTCCGAAGTCCACTTGGCAGGGAATCCTTTGGCTCGAAATTCACCGCGCTGGTACACGTCCTTCAAGCGTTCTAGCGTCGTTCCGTCGACCCATTGCTGGGGCATCTGCTGCGCCTGCAGGCCGGTAAGTCCGCACAAAAGAATGACTGCCAGAAGAGATACCCGAAGTAGTATGTGTTTCATGGATCGATTGCCAGAAAAGTTAAAGCGGTTGGACCTAGGGGAAAGCTAAAGGCAACTAGAGAAATCAGTTCTCTTGGGTTTTGGTTCCCAGCGTCTGGGCCTCAAGCAGGATTCGATCGACATCCTGTTTACGAAGTGCTTGGGTCAGCTTTCGCTGCTGTTGACGGTCTAATTTCTGAGCGATTTCTTCGTTGTGCACGCCCAGCGGAACGTTTTCAAGCGACCAGTCGTCGCTGCGTTGCGTTGCGAAAGGAATGTCCGTCATGCGATCTGCCTGCAGATTGCCCAGCGGACTACGGCCCCAAGCGTAGCGGTAATGCAAGGGCTTGGGTACCATTGGACTACTCAGCACCAGCACCTTTTTATCCGTTTGTGCCTGGCCCCGATCATTGTTGCCGGTCACCAGGTGTTCGGCCGTTGCCGGGTGAAACTGACGATCTTCGCCCGCGACCGCGAAGCCAAGAATTGGGCCCCCGTCGTCGACAGCGCTTGCCGGTTCGTCCAGTTGCAATTCGATCCGGTTGTTCTTGATTGTCATGCCAACGGCGATCGGTGGCTTCCAGCGGATGGACCGTTCAAATCCATATTGCGATGCTAGAGCCCAGCGCGCGATGCGTTCGCCGGCGGGGATCTTTAGTTGCGGGTGATACCAGCGCCGGCGCAGATCGTAGGTGCTGGTGAAGCCGATATTCTTGTCGCCCGCTTTATACAGATCGAGAAAGGTTTGGTATTGGGCTTCCCGAATGAAGGGGCCCGGGTTGGCCATCATTTCGCAGTAGTTGTCCAGCGTTTGCACGGGTCCTTCGGTGCACAGTGACAGGATGCCAAAAGGCATTTGTGGATCGTTAAAGGCGGCTCGCCAAGAAGCAATCATTTCCGGAAACACATGGCGGTACATGATCGTACCCGGTGTTCCGTTGAAGCAGTTGTTGTATCCCTGATGAAAGATGGCTCCCTTGATCTGCAGTCCTGCAAGCGGACCGATCATGCTGGCATAGCAATTGCCTGGTCGGTTCTGATCCATCGCTGGGCCGGGACGTAGGTCAGTCGGCTGGGTTTCATTGGCAGGCATTGGGCGACCCTCTTTTTTGAACCGTTCCACCTTCTGTCGATGGCTTTGGATGCGGCCGTCCAGGTCCGCTTGCGAATCCCAAGTTGCAACCTTCTGATCCCATTCCTGAAGTACGCCACTCAACTGGGGCGAGTCGATCTTTCTTAGCACTGCATCCGGGACCCATGTTTCCACGGTGGTGCCACCGCGTGATGCGTCGATCACTCCGATGGGGACCTGAGAAGCCATGTGAATTCGCCTCGCGAATACGTAACCGATCGCGGATAATTCACGTACGATTTCGGGCGAGCATTCGTCCCAGTCACCTTTGCGGTAATGCTGTTTAAACCAGCCGCTCCATTCATGCAGTCGCGCGAAGCCGGGCTGGCTGTCGGGGCCGTTCATCGCGGGAACGGTGAGTATTCGGATGTTGGGAAAATTGGCCGAAATGATCTCAAGTTCGCCATTCTCGATTCGGTCTAGCGGGAATTCCATGTTGCTTTGTCCGCCCAGCACCCAGACATCGCCGATCAGAATGTTGTCCAGCGTCAGCGTCTTATTCGCGCCTTGGATTGTCATTTTCTGCGGTTGGGCATTGACGGTCATTGCAGGCAGCGACACCCTCCATGTTTTGTCTTCAGCCGTGGCTGCCGCTGTTTCATTACCGCCAAAGGACACTGTGACATTCTCACCCACATTCGCCCATCCCCAGATGGAAATTGGCTTGTCGCGTTGCAGCACCATGTTCGCTTGAAAGACATTGCTAACGCACAGGCCTTCACTGATCGCCGGAACATCGACAACATCTTCAAGAGGCATCTGTTGTGCAAGGCTCTGCGTGAGGACAGTGCCTTGAGTCAGCATTATCAACAGCAGCCAACAGAACGTAAGTCGAAGCATAGTGGGTTCTTTCTGAAGCGTGATAGGTTGGACGTTGGTCGATACCAGTACTGCCTGAATGTGAAACGGCGAACGAATACACTTAGCCTAGCAACTGTTCGATCGGGCCTTTTTGGTCGATGTTCAGGGCAACATCCAAGGCACCATAATGATCGATGGAATTACCATAGGCGTTCAGGATTGTGGTGTACCAGTTACCTAGCGTCTTGTGACCGACTTTCCCATAGCCGGGTAAGCGAATGTACCGGCGCCCTAGATCCAGACGTGTGTTGTCCCCAGCGATGACGATGAAGGGCCATTCGGTTCCTTGACTGTGATGAGTTTCGCCATTGTCTGGAAAGTAAAATAGCATCGTGTTGTCAAACACGGTGCCACCCGCTTCAGGCGTATTTTTAAGCCGCGTAACAATCGAGTCTACGATGTTCATGTGTTGATGCCGAATCTTTTCGCGAACTTCAACGGCGCTGAATTGTGCGACGGCTTTACCGTGACCCACATCGTGCTGGTTGACTTTTTCGCTTTCAATCCCGGGCAAGCCCGTATATTGCGTACCCAGTTCATCAAGCGTGAAAGTGACCACGTTTGTCATGCCTGAAATCAATGACGACAACAATACTTCGGCATGGCCCGCCTGACGATCGGTAGTCGAAATTTCGTCGTTCAGGAACTTCTGGTCAAGTTGCGGCATATGCTGGCGAATCACATCTGCCATCGCTTCGACTCGACCGTTGCGATCGCGAATATCTTGCAATGCGTCTGCATAGTTTCCAACTTTTGGATACTCGACGCCTGACAATTGTTTGGCAAGGTTGGCCTGATTGGTCGCTACGAATTCTAGTAGTTTCCGCTGTAGTTCATAACTGGCTTGAGACGATCGGTCGCCTGCCACCGATTTGAACAGTTCCTGCATCGCAACTTTTGGTGAACCGAAAGCGTAATTGGGTTGCTGCGGTCCGCGCGCCGAAAAGCCTTTTTCAATTCCGTTAAGGTTCCCCCGCGAATTGCCTCCGTCGCCAGGGAAGCAAGCCAGTTCGATGTGACCAAACGGCGAAGGAAATAGCTTTGCCAATTCGAAATCGACGGTCGCCCACTTGATCGAATCCAGGCGTTCATTCGCTTTGTACACCCCCAATGACGAACACCAGGTGTGATGTCCGGTGGTGCACATTTTCCCTGACAGCCCTTGTAAAATCGTCAGGTTATTCTTGTGTTTCGAAAGCGGGTTCATCCATGCAGGCAGTTCGTGTTTGTCCAGATCAACCGTAAAGGCGTCTTTCTTTCGCTCGGCTTCTTTCAGCTTATCGTCAAAGGTGAGAGGCACCAGCGAATCGGGAAGCAGGCCATTTCCCTTGTGGAGAAAGATAAAGCGAGTTGGCTGAGTTTTGCGGGCGGAACCCGCCGCCAACAGCTGCGGGATTAAAGAAAGGCAACCAGCGCCAAGCATTCCGGCCTTCAAAAAATGTCGTCGGGATGTCATCACTGGGTCTTCCTGTGGGTTTTAGTGAGAGTAGCAAAAATCTGGCGTAGCCCATGCAGTGGATAGCGTTTCTTACTGATCAATTCTAGTGATCACGGTATTTGGATATTCATTTTTTCCGGTACCGAAACGAATCCGACGTCAGCAACGAAACAACCACCGCCTTGAAGCTTCCGCCGCTGTGGACATAGGCCTGATCGGCATCGATCAGCGTCTGCGAATCAGAAAGCATCTCATTACGCCCCATGAAGAAGCGAAACGCATGCCGAATGATAGATTGACGCACTCGCTGCGATTTCGCCAAACGATCGATCAACTGGAGTGCATCATCGACCTGTCCATCCAGCATGGCATCTTCGGTGCCACTTAACTCACCAACAGTGCTGACGGCGCGAGTCTTGAAAGTGTCGACTCCGTTTTTCTTTCGAGCCATTGCCAGTAGGTGTTCGGGATATTCCAGCGGTTCATCCAGTCGATAGCGACCAAAGTCATCGTACGCTTCGAAAGGCATCCCCAATGGATTCATTTTCTGGTGACACTTCCAGCAATCAGTACTCGTGGTGACCAATTCTACTCGTTCACGCAAAGTTCTATCAGGATTTTCGGGCACTTGTGCGTCGACAGTGATCGGTATGTCGGGAACATTGCCCGCCAGCAGCTTTTCGCGAATCCACCGACCGCGTCGAATCGGATCGGTTTGGAAGTTGCCTGAATGAGCGATCAACCACGCGGGATGAGTCAGGATGCCTTTGCGGTTCTCGATCTTGAATGGCTGATTGACCGGGTAGTCCCAGAAGATAGTGTCATCCAGACGGGAAGCACCCAACTGCGTGCGATCGCCGTAGCGAAACGGGTCAGGTGTCGGCGGCAGGTTGTAAAAGGGCGCATGGTTGTAGGTGTAACCATGGGCAAAATTGGGTGTTGTAAATGGTGTTCTGCCGCGGCCAATCGATTCGCTGAAGAAGTGCATGAAACGCAGGAATTCTCGCACCTGTTTGCCGCCTATAATGCGAAGGCTCTTTTTGGATTGAATGAATTCCAAGTGTTCTTCGATGACTTTTTCAGGATTTTTCTGCCAGTCGGTATCTTTCAATCGAGCATACGCTTCGGTCCACTCGTCAATAATCTTTTGACCCGTTGCGTTATCCTTGTCGTGGTAGACAAAGTACTGTTCAGTCGTCAGCAGTGTCTCAAAAACATGGCGGTCTTGTTGTAGCGACCAGTCGACAATTCGATCCGCTTCTTTCACCAGAAAGCCCGGGGATCCGGCGGTCCCGCGCGATGGATTCTGGTAGTAACCATCACCACGCTTGACGTCCTTGAAGATCTTCGTAGCGTTAGGGTACCCGAAGAATTCGCGAAAAAACCGCACCAATTTTGGATGAGAACTGATGTGTGATTGCATGTTCTTTCCGCTAAGTGAGGGGTCAACCGGACCACTTAACGACGTCTGGTCAGCCAGCAACCGCTGAACCTGGCGACGATAATCCTCTTGGGTCGCCAGTCGACCTGAATTGGCGGCTTGCTGAAGCTGTGGGTCAGGGCCACGATCGCCAAACGCATAAGCAATTGCGTTAGCCGCTTCGCTGGGTGAAAGCAATTTGCGTCCGAATTCATCGGCTTCGCCGGCACCGAATTCCTGCCGATACAGGAATTCGGATTCCAGTAGCACCCCAAGCAGCATCTGCCGCAATCCTTCAACGTTCCCGGCAAGTTCGATCGAGGATCGCAGCAGTTGAGAGTATCCCTGTAGCTCCTGGTCGCTGGGTTTTCTTCGCAGAACATTCTGGAATTGAGCTTCAATCGCGGAGACGATCTCCTGCTGGGATGGAGCCGCTTCTTTGTTGACAATCGTTATGAAATCGGTTGGCGAAGTCGGCGGATACCACCGGTCTTTGGGGTTGGTGAACTGCAGTTCGCGTCGGTCCTGACCCGCGTGCTGTGCCGCGAAGATTTGCTTTTGAGAGATCCACTGGGCATTGCTGAGCATGACCAACAAATGGCCGCCATCAAGCGAAGCAATGGGGTGCGATCCGTCTGATGCGCCTTTTTCCAATGGATTGAATTGGTATTGAAAAAAAAGCAGGCTTCCCTGAAAAGTTGTTGTTACTACGCAATAACCTTCAGGAACGGAAGCCTGCCATGAAATTTTCTGTCAATTC
>JBDNHU010000143.1:0-33906 GCA_041688615.1 Mariniblastus sp.
CGCAATGGAAGTTGTTGAACGCAATGGAAGTTGTTGCAGACCAAGGTGACCATACTAGTCAAGGTTTTCGGGCGGCTAGGTTGCCGGGTGTTCCAAGTTGCGTTGCGTGTAGTGACTGGGATTTACAAAACCGAACTGGCAGGTTCCCGCGAATCTTGCGTGGGCAACCGGTTCAGGTTGGTTTCCCCCAGCGAATTCTTAATGCATCCAGCAAAACGGCGACGACGATCACCGTTCCGGTGATGATTTGCTTGTTGGCGTCGGAGACTCCAACCTGGGCCAGTCCCGTTTGCAGGACTTGGATAATCAAGACGCCGATAAAGGAACTGACAACGCTGCCCCGACCGCCCATTAAACTGGTGCCGCCAATCACGCAGGCGGCAATCGCGGCAAGTTCAATCCCGATCGCGCCATTGGGATCGACTGTGGATAGCCGAGAAGTTTGGGCCAGACCGGCCAAGCCGCACATCAATCCGCTAATGCCGAAGACGGCAATCGCATAGGGAGCCGAGCGGATGCCAGACATTCGGACGGCTTCAACATTGGTACCGATGGCAACGCAGTAACGTCCGAAAACAGTTTTTGTCAGGATGAATTGTCCCATGATGACCGCCAACACCGCAACGACAAACGCCGGTGAAAACGGGACACTTCCCAACGGTTGACCAAACCATTCGACCTTGCTGCCGATGTACACCGATTGTGAATCGGTGACCACTTTGGTCGCCCCGCGTGCAATTTCTAGCATGCCAAGTGTGACAATGAATGAGGGGATGCCCAAGCCAACCGAAATCAATCCATTGATCGTGCCACACAAACCGGCAACCAACATCGCGGCGACCAAAGCGGACCCAATCGACCAACCCTGGTTGACCATCAGCACACCTAAAACCGCCGACGAAAGTGCCAGCAATGACCCGACGGACAAATCGATTCCGCGGACGATTAGCACCAGCGTCATGCCGACGGCCAAGAACGTCAAATCGGGAATTTGGTTGGCTATGGTCACCAACGTTGACACTTGAAAAAAGTTATTGCTGCTGACGCTAAATACGATAACCAGCAGTAGCAGGACCAGCAACAGTCCGCCGTATTGTACGACCGATTGAAACCACTTGGATTGATTCACACCGACTCTCCCATCATCTTGTCTCCGATTACCGTGTCGCCCGTCATCGTGTCGCCCGCTTGAATGTAGCCAGAGAATGAAGCCCGCATGATTTTCTCCTGACTCCAATTTTTGCGTTCAAACGTTTCCACAAGTCGCCCATCGCACATCACCGCGATCGAATCACAGTTCTCAAAAAGCTCTTGCAGATCACTACTAACAATCACACAAGCCTTGCCTTGGGCGGACAGTGATTCCAACAACCTGTAAATCCGTCGGCGGGCAGCGACATCAATTCCACGGGTCGGTTCATCGAACAGAAATACGTCGGCATCACGGACCAGCCATTTTGCGATGGCCACTTTCTGTTGGTTGCCGCCACTAAGCGTCGCCACACTCTGTTGAGTGGTTTGGCATTGAATTCCCAAATCATCCACCATGTCACTGCTGACGCTCCGTTCGTGGGCACCTTGCAGCAGACCCCAGCGTGAAAAACGTTTCCACAGGCTGCCGAGGGTTGTGTTGACGGCGATGGATTGTGATAGCAGCAAACCGTTTTGCCTACGATCTTCGGTCACCATTGCCAGTCCCGCTGCCACCGCTTGGCTAGGGCTAGAAAACCGAACCCCCAACGGTCGAGCCCGCAGCATCACCTCGCCCGACGTCGCCACGTCCGCTCCAAAAATGGCCCTCAGGCATTCGGTACGTCCCGATCCAACCAGTCCGGTAATTCCCAGCCTTTGGCCTCGGTGAACCTGCAGTGACACATCACGGACCTTGCCACAGGTCAACGATCGCACCTGCAGCGCCATTTCATCGGTGCGATGGGATTGATACCTTGCGGCTTGGCTTTGCGGTGCATCGCCACTGATTAAGTCCACCATGTCGTCCGCCCGCAGCGAAGCGGTCTTTCGAGTGGTGACGTACTGACCGTCGCGCAGCACCGTGATTCGATCCGAGATCGCTGCTACTTCGTCCAGTCGATGGCTGATGTAAATGATTCCAACGCCCTGTTCGCGCAGTCCACGAAGATGCCCAAAAAGTTGTTCCGATTCTGTACCAGAGAGAGCGGCGGTGGGTTCGTCCAAGATCAACACGCGGCACTGCCTGGCCAGTGCCGTTGCAATCTCGACCATTTGTTGATGCCCGACGCCCAACGATTCAACCGGCGCACCCGTGGCTACCTGAGATAAACCAAAGCGATCGAGTATTCGCCGCGCTTGGTCATGCAGCAGACGACTTCGCAGCAGCCCGCCACGATTAGGCAGCCTTGTCAGCAACAAATTTTCAGCGACCGACAGCGTACCGATCAAATTCAACTCTTGCTGGACAATCTCGACACCGGAAGCCTCCGCTTGTTGTTTGGTTTGGGGTGCGTAGTTCGCGCCAGCCAATTGCATCGTTCCGTCGGACGGCGAGATCAAGCCACTGATGATTTTGCACAGCGTACTTTTGCCCGCTCCGTTGGCCCCCAACAACGCGTGAATCTCTCCGGCGCGAACGTCCAACGACACGTTCCGCAGGACGGTCACGTCACCGTAGTGTTTAGTCAGTTTGATCGTTTGCAGCAGCGGGGTCTGGCTCATTTTCCCCGCAATGTTTCTGCCGTGACCAAGTCGACTGGCGTTTCCATGTCCATGTTGCCTGCAGGACCTTCGCTCAGTTCCTTCAGTGCTGCCTGGATCCCGAACACGGCCAACTGATCGCCATGCTGGTCTGCGGTTGCCAGAACCTTTCCTTCGCCAATGGCGGCCTGGATTGCAGAGATATTGTCGAACCCAACGATTTGAACTTCGCCCCCACGTCCGGCACTTTTCACCGCAGCGACCGCCCCCAGCGCCATCGAATCGTTCGCGGCAAGGATTGCAGAAATCTCGGGATGTTCGCTTAACATCGACAAAGCGATTGTATTCGCCTTGCTGATTTCCCACTCCGCAGATTGGCTGTCCACGATCTCAATACCGGCTTCTTTCATTGCCGCCTGGAAACCCTGCAAACGTTGTTGTGCATTAAAGGATGTGCGTATGCCTTCTAGGATGCCGACTTTCTTTGACGTTCCCTCCAATGACAATGCCAGGTATTGAGCAACCTTTTTGGCTCCGGCAAGGTTGTCCGGTCCAACAAAAGGAATGGTGACGCCCTCTTGCTTCAAAATATTTTGGTCAAGTTGGTTATCGATATTGATCACGACAATGCCCGCCCGCTTGGCTCGCCGCAGCACAGGCACCAACGCTTTGGAATCAGCCGGAGCAATCACGATCGCGTCGACACCACTGGCAACCATTTCCTCGACCAACGCAACCTGACGATTGAGATCACGTTCGTCTTTGATGCCGTTGACGATCAGATCATAGTCGTCGGCGTGTTCTGATTGGTGCGATTGAGCGCCCTTGGCCATCGTCGAAAAGAATTCGTTGGCAAGCGACTTCATGATCAGTGCGATCCGCGGTTTCTTGGTTTCTGCAGTCGCATCCGCTGAAGAAACGTCAGGCGAATCGTTCTTCGCTCCACATCCGATAATGAATAGCAGCACCAGACAACCGGTTAACGTCAGTGGCAACTGGGCAGCTACCAGATCGCGGCGCAAGCAAGTGAGTTTCCTGTTCACTCGCTGGCGAGTCGTGCTAGAATTGGCATCCATTTTCATGGGTCGTTCTGCTAAGTACTTCATCTTATTAACTTCCCGAATTTTAGGATTTCTTCATGGGTAGCGATGCTGTCTTGAGCCCCGGAGCGAGACGCAGCGATGGCACCCGCCGAGTTTGCAAAAAGGACTGCGTCGCGTAATTCACCGCACTGCGCCCAACGCACAGCAAGTGCGCCGGCGAACGCATCACCTGCGGCTGTGGTATCGATCGCATCAACGCCGAATGCCGGAACCACAGTGGCCTGACCGTCGCAATAAAGCAGGGTGCCATGGGCTCCCATCGTTATCGCGACATTCTTGGCACCCATCGCATGCAGTCGAATCGCAGCGGCTTGGGCTTCCTCTGTGGTGGTCACGGGTAGCTTGGTCAGCGCCGTCGCTTCGGTTTCGTTCGGGCAGATCAAATCGACTTCAAGCAACGTTTTGGGAAAGTCCGTCGGAGCAGGTGCGGGATCCAAGATGACTTGAACACCATGACTTCGCGCAATGCGGATGCCTTCCAGAACCGATTCAAGCGGAATTTCCAACTGGACCATCAAACAATTAGCTGCCTGGATGATCGAATCGACCGCGCGAACGCGTTCGGGTGTCACCGCTGAATTCGCACCTGGCACCACCATAATCGAGTTCTGACCTCGTGAATCCACCGCGATCACAGCCAGTCCACTCGCTTGATCCTCACATCGCCAAACCGCGTCGCAGTTGACGTTACGCATTTTCAAATTGTCAATCAAGCGATCCGCAACGGCATCTCCGCCGACGGCACCAATCATCGACACCTCGCCGCCCGCCAAAGCCGCCGCCACCGCTTGATTCGCTCCCTTGCCGCCACAGAACTCGCGAGACGATTCAGCCAGAATCGTTTGGCCGGCGACAGGAAGATCCTGGCATCGAACGACCAAGTCCATGTTGATGGAACCTAGCACCACAATCCGGGGCGCACGTATCGTGTTCACGCTCATGCTACTTCCCACTGGGCGGCTGGCTGGAAAGCTGCACCAAGGCTTCGGTGGTGCGGCCTTTTTGTTCGTCACGAATAATCAAGTAGCGGTCTCGCCCACCCGCGGATGCCTCAAACGTGGTTAGCCCATTATCTGCGACCGTAACAACACCTGTTGGTGATAGATCAAAGTAGCCTCGGTCGGGGCGAATGGCGTAAAGCACTGAAGTCAAATCCCAGGTCGGTCGGTCGTGCGGCGGTGGATTGTACAGGGTGTATGCGTCGGACACCGGGTGATAAGCAGCATATCCGTAGTCTTGCAGGATGCTTTGGTGCGGGTACGGCAAAGCGATACCGATCTCGAATCCGCTCCATACCATCGGCGTTGGCCAATCGGCACAAATTGATTTTGCAGACGGAATGTCCATCACGATATTGTATTCCCGATGGTCGTAAAGTTCCCCTTTTTCCCCCGGGATCCGAGTGAAAGCGCCGGCCATGACCGAAAGCAAACGCACTTTCTGCTTGACCAGTTCGCTACCAGTCAACGGGCTGTTTTCATCCGACGGGGACTGCAACAGTTTGGCTAGATTGGTTGAAAAGCCAACTTGCGCGATCACCACGCTTCCATCCTCTTGCGATGCCAGCGCCTTTCGCAGAACCATTACCGCGTCAGGCACTTTAGTTACGAACGTCAGGTCATGCGGGTAGTTCACACGATCTTCGGCTAACACATTAAATTTACCGGCGTCGCTAGTGACACCACTGCGACAGATACCCATTGGAATATCGCCGCGGCCATAGAACGTATTCACCGCGTCGGCAAACGACGCTGCCAACGGGTGATCTTTGGTAATCGTCACAGCCAATAGTTCACATTCGCCGCGTGACTGCAATGCATGGATCATGCCCATCGCCAAGACGTCGTCACAATCGTTCCCAAGGTCAGTATCAAAAATCAAGGGAACCGCTTTGCGAAGCGTTTTTGCAGTATCCTGAGCATTTGCCAAGGCAGTGCTGCCAAAGACAAGCAAGATCAGCAGCAGACCGAGTTGAAATCTTTTCATGGCTATTTAATCCTTGCGACAGATTGACGTGACACCAGCTTGACGGGCACGACGTGAGTCCGTTTTCTTGGCTTTTTGCCGGTGCGAAGTTGTGTTAAAATCAGCTGGGCGGCAGTTTGGCCCAACCGCACGACATCTTGCGAGATCGTGGAAAGTGGCACTTTCAATAGGTCGACTACGGGTGAATGGTCAAACGTAATTAACGAAAGATCGTCTGGCACCGTTCGCCCCATTTCGCGGACCGCTCGTAGGGCACCAAATGCGTTGGGCGTACTCAGTGCAAAAAGCGACGTAAGATCGGGACGACTGGTCAACAGCGACCTGGCTGACACATAGCCCGAACGTTCGGTAAAGTTGTCGCCGGCAACTAAACTCGGATCAAAACTTAGCCCGGCGGCACGAAGCGATTCGCCAACGGCAGCCAACCGAGTTTCATTGGGCAGCGTGCCAGGCAAACCCTGCAGGTAGCCGATCACTTTATGTCCGCTGCGGAGCAACTGCTTCATCCCCAACGCCGCTCCCTTGAGATTATCGGACATCACACTTGTCAACGCAGAGTCGGGAAAGCATCGGTCGACCACGACCAAGGGAACGCCACCGGCATCCGCCTGAATCAAGTGCTCGGCGTCCATGCCCACAGGACAAACCACCAGTCCTTCGACTCGACGCGACTGCAACTGGGCCACAAGCTTGACTTCGACCTCCGTCGTTTCGCAACTATCCGCCAAGAGCACCGAAAATCCTTCAGCCTCGGCCTGCAAGGTGACCTCTTTAGCGATCGCGGCAAAGAAAGGATTAGAAATGTCGGGCACAACCACACCAATCAAACCACTCCGCCGACTTTGCAAAGAGCGAGCCATCTGACTGGGGTGAAACTGAAGACGGTCGGCATGTTTCTTGACTTCCAAGACCGTCTTTTCACTGATCCGATATTTCTTCCCCAGCCCATTCAAAGCCCGTGACGCCGTCGAAACACTCACGTTAGCCGCCCGCGCAACATCGTGCAGCGTGATGACTGAAGTGTTGGAAAGCGACATCGGTATCTCTCGGAAAAGGCTATGCACAAACGTTTGTGCAATCATATACCCAGAGAATCCAAGCCGCAAGCAGGCCCGCTCAGCAAACCAAACCCGTGTTCAAAACTGGGGTTACCCGGCCGGCGGCAAGCTGTGGCCGACTGCATCAGGCATCTTGCCATTTGGCTAGGCAGTGACTAGAACATTCGTATGATCATCAGAATGTACGTGCGCAGCGTGCCAGATCGATCAGCGTCTTTTTGCAAGCCTGGAGTTGACCTCAGATGCGTTTAATTTTGACAACAATCACTGCGATGATGCTGGGCCTGGGAAATCTAGCCGTTGCCCAAATCAACGTCATCTCGCCGGCCCAAGCCAATGCATTGATAGCGAATCCGGACCCTGCTAAACGACCCGTCGTTTTGGATACTCGCGGCGGTTACAAGGACTATTTTCGTGGGCACCTACCGACTGCCCATCATATTAACTTTGACACTCTGCGGGGAACCGATCAGGGGGTTCCCGTTGAATACTTGCCCGATGATTTGACCAAGGCACTGTTGGTTCGCGCAGGTGTTGACAAAAATCGGACTCATTTGATCTATGCAACGGGAGCCGAATTACCCAACGACGAGGTCCTTAGTTCCAGCATGGTTGCTTATGTGTTGGAGAAGCATGGTGTTACCGACATTCGAATCGTGGACGGTGGACTGGCAGAGTGGAAGAAACAATCACTGCCGGTGACCCAAGCGTACTTTGGCAACCCAGCCGGCGATTTGCCCACGACGATGAAGCCCGGCATTGGAATCGCAATCGAAGAATTGCTTGAGAAAAAGAAGCAGCCTAACGTGATTCTAGTGGATGCTCGGCCACACAACGAATATGTCGGTGAGGATGACATTTGGCTACGCAAGGGACACATCCCAGGCGCGATCAACTTTCACTGGGCGCGACTGATGGAATCGGACAACACGCATAAGTTTCTGTCGGCAGAAAAGGGGAGCGACGAACTGGTCAAGGCGGGACTGACCAAGGACAAGGAAATCATCGTCTATTGCGGAACTTCTCGCGAAGGCAGTCTTTTAAGATTCTACCTGACTCATGTTGCCAAATATCCCAACGTGCGTCTTTATGAAGGTTCGTGGAAAGAGTACTCTTGGCTGAAGCAGTATCCAGCGGAAACAAAAGAGAATTAGTTAGCATTCGCTGCCAGGCACTTGCAAGCATGGCATTTTTTCATCAACGACACGTTGCGGCTAGGACACAAATCAATGAAGTCGATGAACACTCTGGTTTTCTCACTCCCCTGGACTGTTATTGGCAGGACAGTCATTGGCAGGACAGTCATTGGCGGGACAGTCATTGGCGGGACAGTCATTGGCTTAGCGCTACTTGCCTTGTCTTTAGGCTGTAGCCAGAATCCTTCCAATGTGAATGCGGACGCCAGCGGTAGCAAGCTTAGCGGTCGGCTGACGCTGACGGGATCAAGCACGGTGGCGCCGCTGGCAATGGAAATCGCTAGGCGATTTGAACAGCTTCATTCAGGCGTTCGTGTCGATGTTCAAACAGGTGGCTCGGGAAAGGGAATCTCTGATGCTCATGCCGGCATTGCCGACATTGGCATGGCCAGCCGATCGCTTAAGCCGGACGAAGCTGATCTGAGGTCGAATCAGATCGCTGCCGACGGAGTTGGGCTGATCGTTCATAGCTCCAACACTGTTTCTGAACTGACGCGCCAGCAGGTGATCGCGATCTATACCAACCAGCTTAACAACTGGAAAGAAGTTGGTGGTTTAGATCAAGAGATAACTGTCGTTCACAAAGCGGAAGGTCGAGCGACGTTGGAAGTGTTTCTGGAACACTTCGGCATCGACAACCCCACAGTCAAGGCAGACGTCATCGTGGGTGACAATCAACACTGTGTGAAAACGGTTGCGGGTGCCAAGGGAGCGATCGGATATGTTTCAATCGGAACCGCTGAAGCCGATATCGATGCCAGGGTGCCGATTCGCCTATTGCCACTGGATGGCATTCAGGCCAGCTCCGCGAATGTTGCCAGTGGTGATTTTCCAATGAGCCGACCGCTTAATTTGGTCACCACCGAATCGCCTTCGCAGCTAGCGGTTGCGTTTGTTCAATTTTGCCAATCGGCTGACGTGCACGACCTGGTGAAGTCTCAGTATTTTGTCCCGGTTACAAGTGAGTCCAATGTTGCGAAATGATCTACCTCTGAAGATCGTCACTCGCACATTGGCCATTTTGTCGGCAGCCATTGTACTGTTGGTTTTTGGATTTCTTGTGCGAGAATCTCAGCCGGCATTGAGCCAGTTAGGGTTCACTCGTTTTTTTACCGACGCTAGTTGGCATCCTCTTTCGGGACAGTTCAACCTGACGCCGATGATTGTGGCGACTTTGCTGACAAGCGTCGGAGCGATTGTTTTGGCGGCTCCGCTGGGAATTGCGTCTGCCGTGTTCGTGCATTTTTACGCGCCGTCATCTTTGGCAATCTGGCACCGTCGCTTCATTGAACTTTTGGCAGGCATCCCTTCGGTCGTCTTTGGATTGTGGGGGCTGGTTGTGTTGGCGCCCATCATCGCGCAGTTGGGCGGCAGCGGACAAAATTTGCTGACCGCGACCATTGTGCTGGGCCTGATGGTTCTGCCGACTGTCGCGATGTTGTCCGACACGGCAATCGGTTGGGTACCGCAAGATTGGGTTCATGGCGCTGCGGCGTTGGGAATGCAACGCTGGGCGATCGTTGGCAAAGTGGTGTTGCCGGGCGCGCGTCGCGGCATTGCAGCAGGTGTGATGCTGGCGCTGACACGTGCAATGGGCGAGACGATGGCGGTATTGATGCTGGCTGGCAACATTGTTGAGATGCCCACGTCACTGCTCTCGCCTGGGCGAACGCTGAACGCAAATATTGCGTTGGAACTGGGCTATGCGTCGGCCTCGCATCGGTCGGTGCTGTTTGTTAGCGGATTGATTTTGATGCTGGTCGTCAGCGTTATCGTGATCGGTGTTTCGCGCTGGGAAGGACGGTCCAATGGCGGACGATAACTTGCCAGCTTCTGCCACGAACAACGATCGCCCGTCTGAACGTGCTGAGTTCATTGCGGCGGCGGCGGTGTGGATGGCGGCTATGCTGGTGATCGGCACGTTGGTTTGGATTCTGACTGATATCGCAGTTCGTGGTTTGTCTGAAATTGATTTTGCATTTTTGACCGACGAGGTCCGGGACGCCGGACGCGCTGGTGGGATCGGCCCGATCCTGCTTTCGACCGCTCTGATTTTGCTGGTCACTTTAGCTATTGCGATTCCGTTGGCACTTGGAACGGCGATCGCATTGACAGAACGAATCGGGCAAGAGACTTGTTTTTCGCGGAACGTGCGTCGTTGTCTGGATGTGCTGGCGGGTGTGCCGTCGATTGTGTTTGGTTTGTTCGGCAACGCGTTTTTCGCGATCACACTGGGCCTTGGCTATTCGATTCTTACAGGAGCGTTGACGCTGGCGTGCATGGTGTTACCGATTTTGATTCGCACGTCCGAGCAAGCCATCACGGCGGTGCCCAACGAGTATCGCTTTGCGGCGGCATCGCTGGGGCTTGGTCGAACGGCTACGTTGTTTCGAGTGGTCTTACCGGCGGCGGCGGCGGCGTTGATGGCGGGCGTCGTGCTAAGCGTTGGACGTGCGTTGGCAGAAACGGCGGCCTTGATTTTTACGTCCGGATACGTGACCCGAACACCTGAATCGCTGTTGGATTCGGGGCGTTCACTTAGTGTTCACATTTATGATCTGGCAATGAACGTGCCCAACGGCGGTTCGCAAGCCTATGCTACGGCCTGCGTGTTAGTCATGTTGCTGCTGGCGATTAATGCGACGACCGCGTTTCTGCTGCGTGTTGCTGGATTCTCAAGGCGACCCGCGATGGGAACACAAAGATGATTTCCACCGAAGACCTGTCGATTTCCTACAACGGAAATACTGTGTTGCGCAATGTGACCATCGAAGCCATGCCAGGGAAGGTCTTGGCGCTGGTTGGACCATCGGGATGTGGCAAGACCAGTTTCTTAGCCGCGCTTAATCGAATGACCGACCTGATCCCCGGAGCCCACGTCAGCGGGCGCATCAAATTTACCGGGCAAGATATTGGTGACGCGTTTGGATCGTCCGTTGAACTTCGCCGACAGGTTGGAATGATCTTTCAAAAGCCAAATCCGTTTGCCATGTCTATCCGCCGCAATATCGAATTGGCACTGCGCGAACATGGCCAACGCAATGCCGACTCGTTGCGACAAATTACAGAAACCGTTTTGCGGGATGTAGGTCTGTGGGATGAAGTGAAGCATCGACTCAATCAGTCAGCGCTTGAGCTTTCGGGCGGCCAGCAGCAGCGGCTGTGTATCGCTCGAGCATTAGCGCTGAAGCCGCAAGTGCTGTTGATGGACGAACCCTGCAGCGCACTCGATCCGATTGCGGCCGAACGCGTGGAACAGTTGATTCAATCAATGCGCGGCAGTTATACCATGATCATCGTCACTCATAATCTCGCTCAAGCACGCCGTTTGGCCGATCATGTGGGCGTCTTCTGGACACGCGATGGGGTCGGCGAAATTATTGAGCATGGTGAAACTGAAAAGCTGTTTACCCAATCGACCCACGAAACCGTGACCTCGTACCTTGCCGGTCGACGTGGTTAGAGTCGGGTTTGAACTAGCTTGAAAATCTCGCAAAGTTACACTCGCAAAGTTACACTCGCAAAGTTACACTCGCAAGTTACGCTCACTGGGTCAACTCACAGGGTCAGGCCAGAGTGCCCAAGAATTTGGACTTTTAGGGACGCGAAATTGCAATCGACCCAACGCCGAATCTTCTCCGTCTAACTTCGTCCGCAGACTTCGATCCTAGCAACTTGGAAGTTGAACGAAGTTTCGCTGGAGCTCACACGCCGCTGCCGAATTGTAAATTTGACTTAGATTCCGGCTTTCTGAACTGCGGCGGAATCGTCAGCTGAACGTTGCAGGAAAATCTGCAACTGCGTTTTGAATATACCCGCCGACAACCGGGCCCACCTGCAACCGGGCCCACTTGCAACGCGTTTGCGAACAACTTCAAAAGGACCCGTCGCAGCCATTGTGCCGAATTTCGGAAAAAGCAAAATGCGTGGTGTCTAAACAGTGGCCGATTTCGAGTAGAATGTCAGGAGCCTACTGCGACGGCAACTGCCGCAGGATCCTACCCAAAAATCTCCAACCACGGTTAGCCCTACCAATGACGATTCACAAAGCCCTGGTTGTCTTATTGATTCTGATCTTGGTAAACGTTGATCAACGGACCCAAGCCCAGGTGCTAAAGCCTGACCAGCTGCTAAACCGAGAGACCTTTTGGGACAACCGCGATTTCGAATGGTACGCGAACAATATTCCCCTGTTCGAATGCTCCGATAAGGAGATCACCACGACCTACTATTATCGCTGGGATTTGCTGACCAAGCATTTGACTTACGGCTCGGCCAACAGTGGTTATTCGTTTACCGAATTCATCGACCGTCCGTTTTGGTCGGGGGCTTATGGTGCGATCAGTTGCCCCGCCGGCCATCAGTTGTATGAATCGCGTTGGCTAAGATCGCCCAGGATCGCCAACGACTATTCGAAGTATTGGTTCGGCACTGCCGGAGCCCAACCTCGTAACTATTCGACTTGGCTGTCTGATTCCGTTCGGGCCATCGATCTGGTGCACCCCAACCAGGAACTGCTGATCGATTTGTTGCCGGATTTGATCACCAACTACGAAGGCTGGGAGCAGCGGCAGTTTGTCCCGGAGGTCGGACTTTTTTGGCAAACTGGTCACGACGACTGAATGGAATTCAACATCAACAGTCGCCAGACGCAGGACATTCTACGAGGTGCCCCCAGCTACCGACCGTCCTTCAACGCTTACATGTGGGCCGATGCCAAGGCGATTGCGAAAATCGCGGCGATCGCTGGACAAGATGAAGTGGCGTTGCAATACAGTTCTGAAGCGGATGACCTGAAGGCTAAGCTGATCCAGTTGTGTTGGGATGAAAAACGCCAGTTCTTTTTTCCAGTGCTTAGGAACGACGAACATCGCGATGGCCACACGATGAAGGCTTTGACTAAAACCTACGAATCCGGGCAATTCGCGGGTGATACGCACGGTCGCGAACTGATCGGTTACGTGCCATGGCAGTTCCAAATGTTCAAAGGCGAAACACGTTTCGATACGGCTTGGAAGAAGCTAATGGACCGCGACGGTTTTTACGCTGACTTTGGACCTTCGTTTGTGGAACGCAATGACCCGATGTTCTTGATCACCAATTCCTGTTGTTGGTGGAGCGGTCAATCTTGGCCTTACGCCACCACGCAAACGTTAAAGGCTTTGGCCAATGCATTGCAAGGCGGCTCGACGGTACTGGAATCAAATGATTACACCGATTTATTAAGCATCTACGCGCGTTCGCATCGAAAGAATGGCAAACCGTACTTGGCCGAAGCCTTGCATCCGGACTCGGGTTCGTTTGAAGGTTACGACAACTACAATCACTCGGAACACTATTTCCATTCGGGCTACTGCGACCTGGTGATCACAGGTTTGGTTGGCTTGATGCCACGCGGCGATAACACGCTGGAAATTCATCCTTTGGCTCCTGCGGATTGGGACTACTTTGCACTAGATGCCGTTCCCTATCGCGGGCATCTGCTGACCATTTTGTGGGATCGCACGGGCACGCGGTACAATCGCGGAATCGGCATGCAAGTTTTGGTTGATGGTAAATCCGTAGGCAATTGGCCCACGCTGCAACACGTTCGGATTGAAGACGCAGTGCGACTAGAAAAATCGACCGAATCCAAGTCACTGCCTGCGGTAACTCGGACGAATTTTGCGGTAAACAACGATGGGACGTACTTCCCGCGACTGACAACGTCATTCACTTCATCCAACAGTTCCGAATCGAAATTAAACGACGGCAACTATTGGTATTTGCAACAGCCGCCCAACCGTTGGACTTGTGAAGGTTCACCCAATTCCGCCGATCAAATTGAACTGGACTTTGGTGTCGATCGAATCATCGACACCGTCAAATTTTACGTGCTGGATGATGAAGCCACCGACGCTGGTTCTCCCATTCGTGCTCCGCAGCAAATCCGCCTAGAAGCGTGGTCAGATGGGCGGTGGCAAGCGATTGATTCGACCGTTCCGATTGCTGCTGTCGAAGGTCATCGGCCTTACACGTTTGAATTTCAGCCGCGGAAAACGGCCAAGCTACGGGCGACGTTGATTCACCAAGAAGAAGGTCGTTCAGGACTAACCGAGTTCGAAGCGTGGGGCAACGCGGTTTTGCCTTTGGATCCGGTCGCGCCGCCGGTGGGTAACTTGGCTTACAACGATGGGTCGCAAGAATTCCCTCGGGCGACGGCCAGCCATCATGATCGGTTTGGTGGCGTTCCCAAGTCGGCTATCGACGGGATTACCAACTTCCTACCGACCCCAACCAATCGCTGGACCAGTTATGAATCGAAAACGGAAACCGATTGGCTGGAAATTGATTTCGGCCAGCCGGTCGAATTCCGCCGAGTCGACTTGGCGATCTACGATGACCGCGGAGGCGTCCAACCACCCACTTCTTACAAGCTACAGACGGTGGTCGATGGCAATTGGATTGACATCGACCAAGCAAAATTTGCACCCGAACAACCAGCCGGAAACCAATGGAATATCGTTCATTTGGCACCGGCAACCTCTACCAAACTGCGCATCGTCTTTACTCATAACCGCCAGGCCAGAAGCGGTGTAAGCGAGGTCATGGTCTGGAACGAAAACCCGTAACCGCTGAAGCGAACTTGGCAGACGCAAGAGAAAAGGGAACGTTCGCAAGATCCACAGCGAAGATACTTTACCGGTCGTTTGGTTGAGTTACCGGTCGTTTGGTTGAGTTACCGGTCGTTTGGTTGAGTTACCGGTCGTTTGGTTGGGTTACCAGTTGTTTAAGTTGGTTTTGGGGTAATTCTATTTTGCAACAACCGAAGTCAAGCTTATCCACTTGTTTCTTGCCACGGATGAATACGCCATCCGCCAATGAATAAATGACGTGCTTCCCGGACTTTTGCGAGGTGACAATTCCACGATTCTTGAGTATCTGCAAGTGGTGGGAAATGTTGGTCACTTCTTTCTCTAGCACCGTCGCTAAGTCGGAAACACATTGGCTACGTTCCCTCAGCACCTGAATAATCATCAAGCGGTCCGGGTCGGCAACCGCTTTAAGTCGTTCAGAGCATTCGGCGGATGAAAATGAATCTTCCAAGGGGCACTTCTTTCGTAGATCGACCAATATCGTTAATAGTATAGCACCCGCCCAGGATTCCTCAACTCGACATTCAGTCACCTACCACTTCTCTGTAAATAAATAGCTGGCATTTTGTCGTACATCTTTCGCTGTTCGCACCGAAAAAACAGGGCTTTTGGTCGCATTCCAGCCACTACCCGCAGAAAAGTTCTTCCGTGATCGGCTATTTCACCCATTCAAAAGTGCTACCCTGCGGTCCGTTATAAGACTGGGATATTGGAACGGTTTCTGCGTTCAATCATGCTGGAGATTCTGTTCTGCCTTCAGCTGTTCCAGTTCGTCACGTTCGGATTCGCTAAAATACAGCGGCAGGTACGGACCGAGAATCAGGAGTGCCAACAATAACAAAACCGCTGCCGCTGCCCCAATCATAGGCAGTTCAAAGATGGTAGCAGCCACGATAAAAGTTCCTACCGCTAAAACACCAATCACCTTCAACAGCGTGATGATGCCAACGGTCTGAACATCGACATCGACTTCCGCTTGCGATGGGGTGCTTTGGCCAACCGCACGTAGATTCGCTGCCCGCGAACGAAATTCCAAATAACTTGTCAACGCTAACACCGCGTACAAAACAGGAATAGGAATTGCCGCCAAGTAGGCGTCCTGACGAAAGAAGAACAAACACACGACCGTTCCGTTCAAGGACAATCCCAGGAGCGCTCGGGCTCCCGTTCGAAAATATCGCGTCACAACATGGGCATCGGGTTCTTGCAGCATTGGACCTGCCTTCCTATTTTTGAGTGCACACATCAAATCGCCTTCCTCTAATCGTCACGATGGTCGAAACCAACAACGCCTCAAGACCCAGCGAAATGCGGTGGAAGGACGCCCCAATCTTATGCTCTTCCAAGCCATTTAGAATCGATAAATCAACGGTAACGCCTTGGCGGAATTCACCACCTTGACCGCGGCGGAATCATCGAACAGACCCACGACTAGTTTGAAGCCCAAGCAAACGCTTAACCGGGCAGTACTGGGCGACGCTTCGCTGGAAATGAAACTCAGCTTGAAACTGCAGACCCGAAGCAGCAGAGAATTTTAGCGGGTTGCTGTTCTGCAAGATTTAAAGAACCAGGGCCTATTGATACTTCAGAAAAAAGCCAACTTGGCTGCCCTGGAAAGACTGAATTGCGAAATTTAGCGACGGTAATAAACGAGCGGGAGACCCGCGATTAAACGGGTTCTCCCACTCCCTTACTAAATCGATTCTTATACTAAATCGATTCTTAGGACCGATTTCTACGGGTTCCGAACATGGCTAAACCTATCATGCCCAGCAGCACTGCGGATCCAGGTTCTGGAACCGCCGAAAACTTACCAAATGCAGCTAAAGCTTGACTGTCAAAAACGGCCTCGTCCATTCCATGATTAAAGACTAACCAAACAGGTTCCGAATTACCAATCGACACGTCATCCGAGGTCATCTTGAACAAGATTCCATACGCTCCAAAAGCGGCGCCGTCGGACAGATAAAAGTCTATATGATCATGAATATTACCCACACCATCTGCTTCAGCAATCGCCTGCAAGCCACCGGTCGTACCGGTGATTTCCAGTGACGATACGCCATTGTCGAGTGTAATGACCGCACCCGTGGAAGAAATGATCATGGTTGTTGGATCGAAATAGGTCAGAAAACTGCCAAAGTTCCCGCTCTGGACAACATCCAGACCGATTAAATCATTTGGCCCAACACCTAGCCCCTCGGCGACCTCGGAGAAAAATCCCGGATCGTCGGTGTACCGTGCAAAGGTTCCGGTTGTCGGAAAGTTGGCCTCGAAAATTCGATGGGCATCACTGCTGGAATCGGTCAGTTCTCCGGTTACCAGAAAGATCTGTCCGCTGTCATATCCAAACTCGATATCGTTGTGCTGTGCCAGCAGTTGTCCGTTTACCAGGAAAACCGACGCAGCAAAAGCAAGACTGTAAAATACATTTTTCATGGTTTATCACCTTTGATTATTGTTCTGTTGAAATCACTTCTTTTCCATTTCGACTACCCATTGCCCACCACGTGCGCAAATCAACTTCATCACTAAGAAACGACACGCTGCCATCGGTCATGGCCATGTTGATTCCGCCCGGATGTTGACTACTGGGAGTCACCAAATTATCGCCGTCATACTGAGAGGTTCCGAAGTGTCCCATCCAAGTATTGGGCGTTTTTAAATGCATATAGGTTGGTGCAGTGAGCGCCCATCCGGACATCCAACTTCGGCCGGTATAGGCCGAGTGTTCAACATCCGAGTGGGTGTGGGCGGCACTGCATCGTTCTTCCAAAACAGGGAGAGTTCGCACATTTTCAGTCACATGAAATGATCCAAGTCTAGGATCGCTATTGCGAATCGATCGAATGTCTGTGCCTGTCTGAATCATTCTCTCTGCGATCATCGCGGTGTTGCTAGTACCGTCTGTGACCGTAGCCAGACGCACCCCTTTTCCCTTGCGTCCCACGCCGTGCCACAACACATCTTGGGAAGGATTATGTAGTGCAATCACACCGTTGAATTCACCTGGCGTGGAGCGTTCACCGCTGTAACCCGAGGCGAAACTAGTCCACCCAGCATTTCCGGCATAGTTGTCAGCAGCGGTGTCACTCCCCATTAGCGCAGCAGCATTGGATTCTCTGACGTCGCTTGGGCAAAGGAACAAGTTCACCGGCGTCGCCGCCAAATTCGCATTCACATGCGAGCTTGGAATCGTGCCGTCTCCTTGAACGTAACCGGGGCTCAGATCCACCGTGAAATCTAGTTGGTCCGAAATACTTCCCTGCTCCAAGTAGGGCAATAAATCGCACAGCCAACTGTAATACCCGCGATTGTTCCCGGTCCCACCCTGTGAACTGGGGCCGACTCGATTGACCGGAAAATAGCCTCGAGCCGATTCATAGTTCATCGCAGCCAATGCAATCTGTCGCAAATGGTTCTGGCACTGTGTTCGCCTTGCGGCTTCACGCGCCATTTGCACAGCAGGCAACAGCAAGCCGCTAAGGATCGCAATAATCGCAATCACAACTAACAACTCTACTAAGGTGAATGCGGTCCGCCGCTTGCTGCCAGACGATCTGGTCATAGCACAGTACTCCTAATGTCAGCGCGTACCCAAAGCCGTGGTACGTCACGATGTGAAGAATCAAGTAAAAAATGTCAATTCAGAAAACGAACTCTACCCGCGTTCGATCGGTGGGGCTCGCAATGGCGGCCATTTCACATCTTGGATGGCAAGCAATGAAGATTCAATTTTTGTCCGACAACCTGCCTTGATATTGAATTGGTGAATCGCAATCAGTGGGAGATAGGTGTAGGGCTGGTGGAGCACCTGACAGATCAAACAGGTTTCATCACAGTCAGGTGAAACCAATGCCCCCAAGTAGCCACTTGGGATACCATCCCGGCTGACATCTTGAAAACACGCACTGTGTTGGTGGTCAGCACTGTGTTGGTGGTCAGCACTGTGTTGGTGGTCAGCACTGTGTTGGTGGTCAGCACTGTGTTGGTGGTCAGCACTGTGTTGGTGGTCAGCACTGTGTTGGTGATGACTTGATGTCGCATGTCCCAGATGTACGTGCACTAGCCGAAGAACTGTCGAAAACAACAGGACCGAAAAAGCAAGCCAGTGGATCATTCTAGAACGACGCTTAATCATCACCGCACATCCTCGCCCTGCAGAGTACGTCGCAATCTCGAATACGCACGACTCATCGCCAGCGCAGCCCCACTGGTTGCCTGGGGATCGTTGTCTTCAGCCGCGTGTCGCAACAGGTCCAACTTGCTGCGCAACAACTTCATTTTCGCTTTTTCATAGGGGCCAACCGCTTCGCCACGGATAAAGAGACTGACCTCTAGTTTGCGACTCCAGCTATCTTGAATCGGCAGCCAATATTGCAGCGTATCCCACGCTTGGCTGGTCCCAGCCGCTCCCAATTCGACGTTTGCCAGCCGCATTTCTTCCAAAATTTCATCGCGTGGAAGATAAAACAGGTAGCAACTAAAGACGCTGCCAGCCAGAAGACCTAGACCGCTGACCACCACCAACGTTCTACCCGATAGTTCGTGATCGTACTTTAGTTGATGAACCGATCGGGTCCAGGCAATCAATGGATGTGCTAAGCGAACCATCGACAGTATCAGTCCAATCAACGAAAAAGCTACCAGCGCGGCCAGTGCAACCATTTCGTAGCTGGAGGTAGCGTCCAGCCATTCAGACACAACTCGCTTTCCATCGACCGGTGTGTCCAATAGGTAGGGATTGCAGTAGACGTCGAAGGCATGGGTGTGCCCCGCAGCATCAATTCCCTTCGGGGTCATCGGAACGTCAATGAGATAACCGGCGCTAACCGAAACGCAAAATAAGACCGATATCAAAGCAACGGTTTGACGCCATCCGAATTGAAAAACGGACCAGACAATCAAGCCCACATTCACTCCCGCCCCTAAGATCAACAATGTTAACGCTGCGCCGACCGAATTTCCATGCTGAAACATGTCGCCCAATTTGACAATCGCTGTCAACGGTGTTTCGTATGCGGGTAAGGCAATCGCTGCCATGAACAGCGGTGCAAAGGTGTCACTTCGTTCGGCAGCGGTTTGCAAAAAACCTCGTGGAAGCAGAAAGCTAAGGCAGCTGACTCCTAGAATACCAATGAACATATATCCGGTAATTTTGCTGTTGACGATCCGCGTCATCGCTAAAAAGACACCCACCATTCTCTTTAGGCCCAGCGCCCCATTGGCTGGCTGGGCGGTCGCCGTTTGTTGCTTCACAAACAGGTCCATTACCACCCCGACCGACGTCACAACGACCAACGAAATACCCGAAAACGTTACGATGACAATCGGATCCGAGAGGGTCAATCCCCATAAGATACTAATGGGATTGAAAAGCGGCGCCGAGATCGCAAATGCCAAAATCGCACCGGTCGTTACTCCCGAGCGTCGTAAGTAAAACAGAATCGGCAGACACCCTAACGAGCAAACAGGTAGCCCCATGCCAATCAGCCAGGCAAGCGGAATACTTGACCAGTGCCCATCTCCAAAGAGACGACGAGTGCGTTCAGGTCCGACCATTTGCTGCAGCACTGCGGCAACGAAAACACCGATCAACACCGTCGGTGCAGCCAGCGACATCGTCTGCAACAGTCGCAATAGTGCACCCCAACTTGCAGTTTCCATTGTTATCTCCTTAGTGCCAATCACGTCCATCGACGATCGGAACCGCCAGCGTGGACCAATCTTGAAATTTGCTCAAAGCGGTCGTCAACGCGCGCCACTCTTCGATCAACAGGACATCTCGCTTCTGAAAGTCTGAACACCGTTGGTAAATCACCAACCATTGTTCCTTGGGCAGTTCACTTTCAATCGCCAGTTCAGGCAACCAGCGGACAATATCTGCCGCCTTCTGCCGATGGGTTGTTTCAAAATCATCTCTTTCAATCCATTGATTCAACTGCTCAATACCAGCTGAGAAACTCAGCGGCTTGTGCTGCGGTATTTCTGCGTGTTCATGTTCATGTTCATGTTCATGTTCATGTTCGTGTTCGTGTTCGTGGTCATGTTCGTGTTGTTGATCTTTTGCCGAACCGTCGCCAGCCCCTAGCTTGGAATGGGTACTTTGGTCCGCTGTGTTGCAACCGCTTAGCCCCAGCAACAAGATCCAAAACGCGTATTTTGATATCATCACAGTGGCCTTAGTTAAAATGTGGGCACGGAGATCTGGTTCATGATTTTTTCAATTAGCTTCGTGTAGTCCGTATCCAAGTGGCTAAACCGCAAAGACAGAACCGGTTGGGATACCTTTTGAATATCTTCGGGTACGACAAAATCTCGCTTGCAAAGATAAGCGTAAGCTTGTGCACAACGTAGCCATTGAATGTTTGCCCGAGGGCTTAGACCAGCAGCTGGCGCGCAAAGCTGACGCGAGTATCGACTTAGTTCGACGATATATTGCAGGACTCGATCGTGAACTTCGATTTCTGTCACCGCTTCTTGCATCAACTGCAGGTCACTCAGCGACATGATTTCGCCATTGGCCTTACTTGCATTGCCTTCCCCCGATGATTTCAATTGTGTGCGAAGCAGCTGAACTTCGTCCGGTTGCGAAGGATAACCAATATTCAATTTCATGGCAAAACGATCCATCTGCGCATCTGGCAGTGGAAAAACACCGTGGCTTTCCATAGGATTCTGAGTCGCAATGACAAAGAAGGAGGGGTTGAGTTTGTAGCACTGCCCATCGACCGTCACTTGCCTTTCGGCCATCGCTTCGAACAGTGCACTCTGAGTTCGAGGTGGTGTTCGATTGATTTCATCAGTCAAAACAATATCAGCGAAAATGGGACCCGGTCGAAATTCAAATTCTCGAGTCTTTTGGTTAAACATATTGAAGCCAGTGATGTCGCTGGGCAATAGATCAGGCGTACATTGAACTCGAGCGAACGTTCCTTCAATACCTGTCGCAATGGCTTTGGCCAGCGTTGTTTTCCCAAGTCCGGGTATGTCTTCAAACAAGATATGTCCCCGCGCTAACAGGCAAGTTACCACCATCTCGACAACATCCGCCTTGCCGATCAAGTGCGTTTGTAAATGTTGGCTAAGTCGCTTCAGGGAATCACTACTTGGATTCGATTTGCCTAGCGAATCATTATTGGTTAATGTCAAATTCATTTCATTGCACTCCTGTGTCAAAGCGGTTACCGCGACTGGTTTCCTGCAAGTCCATTGGGTTCGATGGCAATTTCTGTTTGAAGACTCGTAGCGATTGGATCCACGCCAGACAGCAAGCGGTCGAACGTCGATGGCCTGGAATCGTAGCCAGTGAAACCGATCGTGAAGAATAAAGTTCGCAATTGACGCTGTCCAAGAACGCGGAAGCAATTCTCTCGGGTACACCCGACAGCCTAGCGACTCGTTGAATCCAATTCCCAACAGGCTCATACCCATCCCGAAGTAATGACTTGGGTAGACTCGCGTTACTCCAATTAAGTGTCCAACGAACAGCTTGGGCAGGAAACAGCAAGACGCGAAGTTGCCATTCCAACCATCGCCAGTAAGCAAAGAATTTCTTTCGCTGTAACCAGACAACCAAACTCAGCATTCCCATGAAGAAGGCTGCCCCCGGGTGGTGCCAGAACCATCCTGCAAGATTTATAGTGGCTTCAACTAAATGGTCAATCAACGTCTTGGACTCGGGCGTGGATAGATAACCAGGTGTGACTTCCAGCGGCAACCATACGCCAGTTTCCACCTCAACTTCCACCCATGTGTGAATGTCTCTGTTGAAAACAGCACTCTTTTTCGATCTTTCGTCATAAGATTCGGGCGACAAATAGAACCCCTGAGCCAATCGAGCGCTGAAACCCAGTCCTCGAAGCATTGCGACCGCCGCCGTTGCAAAGTGATAATCCTGGCCCGACTTGGTTTCCCAAAACTGTGTTAGGGGAGACGCCGCAGAGTCCGTGGACACGACCGAATCGTCACGCTCTCGAAGCGAGAAATTGTCACGTAGATATTTCTGCACCTGTTCGACCTGAGTCCAACTTAGCGTCGGAAAATCGCTGATATTTTTTTCTGCCTGAGTCTGAAATTCTTTCCAACCGGAATCAATTGGAACGTTCGCTTTGCCTTGGTCATTACAAACAGCTGTTACCTGAGTGGGATTAACGAAACCATGTCGGACCATCGAAACCTGAGTGAACTCGGGTACGGTGTTCCCAATGTTCATGGCCAATTGCTCATCCGAAAACCCATAGAAATCACGGCGGTTGATTTGTCGGATCGACCACGCTTCTAAGAGTGGAGGCGTTGGAACTTCTTCTGCTTGCAAGTGGATAATGCTAATGCTCAGCCGTTGCGCTGAACGTAAAGCTTCACGAAACGGATTACGCTTCAGACAAAACCAATCACCCTTAGACGAATCCAGCACACTATATATTTCCTGTGCTGTTTTTTTCGAATGACTCCACTGTTGACCATCAAACGTGTCGTATGTGCTCATTTTCAGAACCAAAGGGCCCTGGCGATTCACCAAGAACAGCGCGTCTGATGAAAGATCGTCGGGAATCTTGCGATCCCCTTTCGCTTCACGACAAAGCGTAAATGTCGCCGCATTTTTCTCCGCCTGTGCTAAACGAAGATGGTTCTTTTGCATCTTCTGAGTGTCTAGGCTGACCGCGGAACTCATCGGCGTGTGCTTCCGACTTTTCTTCGTTTCCCCATATTCGTCGCTGACGATGTCGTACAGGGAACGCTTCTTGGATTCAACGAAAATATCGCTGTCCACAGGCCCTTCCGTTTGGGCGGTCTGAGTGGCCGCAACCAAAGCCTGTCCATCGCCCACGCCAGACATCGCAAACATGTCTGCCCAGGATTCGCCACCCGAGAACGGCGAATAGGTCGAATTAAAGCGGGTCACGACAGGGACTGTTGAAAGTCCTGTCGCCAAAACAGCAAGCACCCAAATTACCAACAACGGTACCGCAAAGGCCGATCGGTTTCCTCGCACAAAAACTCGATCCATTTCCACTCCTTCGATTTCACGCCAATACGTTCGTAAGAGACTGATGATGACCGCAAGGGTGAAGACTGCACCCGCCACTGCGACCGGAAACGAAGGGTTAATGAAAAACAGGAACGACGCCAGAAAAATGGACACCAACACAGTGGTCCGCTTTGCCAATATGCTGTCAACGAAGGTGCCAGCAATGCCAACGGCCAACAGCAATTCAAATATACTAAGTTCCAGCGGTTCACCCCAACCCAGGTTACGAAAGGTCACTTCACTGATGACTGCGGTCAACCAAAGCACCAAACAAATTATCAAGCCCGCTTTGGAAATTGCATATCTGCGAACCATGAAATAGGTGATGCCCAAAATCAACATCGCTAACAGCGGTTTCAACAACCAGCAGGCCCAATTGAATTGCCACTCGAAGCGGGCAAGCTGTAGCATTACAGCCGACAACCAAATCAAACCCGTTGGGATCTGAGGAATAAAGTTGCTTGTTTTTTCAGGCACGTTTGTTTTTTCAGGCACGTTTGTTTTTTCAGGCACACTTGTTTTTTTAAGCACACTTGTTTTTTTAAGCACACTTGTTCTTTTAAGCACAATGTGTCCTCCCCGGTTTGTTCTTGGAAGCCATGCCTGGATTACCCAAGACCTGAAATTCAATAAGTGCAAAAGCCGCGTCGCTCGAGAATGTTTCTGGTAATCTAGTTGGTGTGTAGGGAAGCACTGTCTGTAACTTAACCTTGCTCCGATTCAAGCTAGACTCACATTTCATGGAACCAACACAGGCCCTCACGCTCGCTTGTCGCATTGGTGAGGGAGACGGATCCTTGATCGCCAATGACCAATCCCAGTCCGACAGCCGTTGCAACAGCCGTTGGAAATCACGGGCTTGACCTTTTACTTGCCAAGTAAACGAACCAATCGACAGTTCACTTGAGAATCCCTGTCGATTCAATTGGCGAAGAACGCTAAGTGTGCCGCGCAAGGCCGCTTCCTTCTCATCGATTCGATCAGTTTCAAGCAAATCAGGATCAATGCAAAAATGAAATGCATGAGCGATCGGCTGCTCATTTTCACGAACCATCATGACACCCATCCTTGCGGTTTGAGCCCAATGGCACTGCTTCATCGAATCGCCAGGGCGGAAAGGACGTAGACCGCGAATCTCACCCGACCACGCAGACACTCGCGCTTTCGCATGCCCCGCATCTTCAGCGTGTAAACCTTCAAGAACCACCTTGGTTTGCGTCAACTTAGGCAATACCGTTAATTCAGTCGCTATCGCAATTGGCAATTGGCAATGCGTTAAACCAAAGGGAAATCCGCTACGTAACGTCAGTAAATCGCGAGGGTAAATTCCTCGGAAACCGGCTGACACGTTCCATTGAAATGTCGTGCTTCCCATCGGACCGATATAAGCAAGACCAGGACTATCACACAATGTTTCTAACCCGAAAATGCGAAAGCCCCAGACAGGAATGGGGTAACGATTTCTTACCTGCAAGATGATCGTGACTTGTTCATCTTCGGAAACAATGGCTTTGGACCAATGGAGTTCAGCACGAATACAACGAACTTGAATCCATGGCCAAACAATCCCTAGTACGACAATCGCTAGGCAAATCCCCAATACGATCCAACCTTGCTGACCGACCATCAAGCCAACCAATATCGAGAACACACCCAACAAGGCAAACCAGCCAACCGGACCTCGAAGCCAAGCAAAATACTGGGTCCCATCAGGGAAAAGATCTTGATTCCATATCGAAACAGACGTGCTATTTGACGCTTGCGCGTAAGTATTAACTTGCATTATGGACTCGCTACGAACGGACTGCCTGGTCAATCGCAGGCAGGAAATGGTTCAGAAGGAACACACAGAAACTGTGCAGCGAATCCATTGCGTTCAGCATCAGGCGTGGAAATCCATACGCAGATGTACTGAAGGTGCCGACGGATTGGTTTCACCCAAGCCGCGCCGCAACCGAAAGCTCACAGTGTTAGATGGCCGCAGGCGGGCCCCGTGAACGAATGCTAGAAACTACCGTCGCTGGGCAGTTGCACTGGTAAGAAAATTTACACAAGGTGACAACGTCACAACCGGCATGAGTCACCGCTAAACCGTTGGAAGTGGTCAACTGCCGCAAGGACAGACACAATTGACAATCGCTATCACAATCGAATTTGGGTGCGTCAAACGCAGGTCCAGCTCGCGTAGGACCGTCGCTCAACAGGACCCTTGATCGTTCCCCGTCATCAACGATCGGCCAATGAGAAATCGTTTCATCGGATCGAGAGCAAAATTCGGAACTTGGATCAATCACCGCTGCCCAATCGGTGTCAACCGCTGCAGTCTCTAATGGCTCTGCAGCTAACCGACGCTCCCACGCCAGAATCACATCATCCAAGACGCGACCGGGAGCATCCAGACAAGCCACCAAGTCAGCCATCCAAGCTTCGTCGGAACATTGATGAGAGTGAAAAACAGCGTGAGAGTTACTTCCCAGAATCGCAAACGGCAAGAAAAACAACAAGACCGACAGGTTGATAAACCTGACTTTCCGAATTGCTGATTCTTCTGTTTGGGCGTTCATCGTGCGTGCATCTAAACTGGGAAACTACTTGACTAAACATAAATACTATTATCTGGGTGAACTTTCGCGTCAAGTCGGCTGCAAGGAAGTTCATTGAATTCTCACAATGCAAGTTACATTCGGTTTACTTTCAGAACAGCCAGAATGCTTAGCCGCCGACAGCATTCGCATCCTGGCACACAGCTCTGCACGATGTCCCCGAGTCGTGGCTTAGAAATCTGACAGGGGAACCCTGTCGTTGCGTCCGGCGAGGGCTCGGAAGATTTGGATGTCGACCTCGGTCGTGATTCCTCGGGTGGATCCGTCCATGAGAACGAAATGGGCACCGGCGAAGTGCGGAGCCCAGAATCCACCCGGGCTGCCAGTCGGCGAGTTCGGGCCACCCGATCGCACGTGCACTGTGACCATCGTGATCGCAGGACGAACGGTGTCACCGACGACTTGCCCACGTTGGCTGGCGATCTGTGGTGAAAAAACAGTTTGAGCACCCGGAATCACACCCGCCCAGCCGTTGGGCGAAAACATGCTCGCTCGCTCGCCAATGCCAAGCGTGTTGGATGTGCCGTCAGTAATCTCCGCCTGGCGTATCGCGCGGTTGCGGTGAAACATGCCATTGAAAGGCAACTCTTCATATCGAGCCAAATAACTTCCTGTCGGCCCGTTACCCGACGGATCCGCACCGCCAAGAACGCCAACGTAGCTGGTGGATGCCAGATCGTTGATGTCAATCGAGGGAGGCCAAACAGACACAGGGCCTGTCTCAATGTCGCTGGGACATCGATACCCGGGCACATTGGTTGATCGCGCCAATTGATTGATCGGGTCCGAGATCGGCAGGCGAAAGTCGATACGCTCGTGCAGCGATGATAATTCTAGCTGCGGTAACAACATGGCTAAGGCACTCCAACCAGGCCCAATCTCAGGAACTGGATCGTTACCGCCACCCGGCCAGGGACCGGTCACCTGGGACACGAAGCCGGGCGGAAACGAACGCAATGCTGACTCGTGATTGTGTAAAGCTAATCCGATTTGCTTCAGATTGTTCTTGCACTGCACCGATCGAGCCGCTTCACGCGCCGCTTGGACGGCTGGCAAGAGCAGAGAAACTAACACCCCAATGATCGCAATCACGACCAGTAATTCAATCAGAGTGAATCCCGATCGATAGCGCGGCGATAAATAACGCCATAACGAACCAGCCTGGCCCCGCGGGCAAGTATGACCCCGTGAACAATCTGGACCCCGTAAACAACGCGGACCCTGTGAAAAAGCCTGGCATGGCGAAAAAGTCGAAAAGAGCGAACAATAGCACGGAGTCATTAAAGAACCTTTAAACGGAGTTTCAGACAGCTGGTTTCTGGCTGGCTGGCTTTCCGAAGGTGGATTGCTGGCTTGCTACAGAATCTAGTCTTGCCTAAGAACGAATCCATTTCAAGAGGGTGAGGTGGTTTGGCAGGGCAAGTGATTCTTTGAATTGGGACCACTTTGTTATAACGCTTGCAAACGGTCGGGGAATTGGACCTGGCTGGCATCAAGAAGGGGTCCTTCCGTCGGTCACTCACACTATTTTTCGGCGTGTACGTCGATCTTTCCTGAGTTTGTGTCAGGGCTTGATATCATGAGGTGCCAGCCGCAGTTCACCGGTGGATCACAGCAGCCTGACCTACAAAAATAGGCTGTCCGGAAAGAATTTGCTACAAACGTCTAAATTTCGAAGCGGGCTTTGAAATTTGGAAGGGAGTGAAAATCTGCATCGACCATCTAATGGAAACCGAACCATCATCGTTGCTGCGACCGACCGTGACCTTGCCGCAATCCCGAAGCAAGTGGACTCAACCCTGAACCATCTACACCCTCACCCTGATCAATAGAAAGCAAAGCCATGACGTGGATCGAGTGGTACAATTCGTTGGAGAAACCTTATTGGACGCCCCAACCGTCCACGATCGGCTTCGTCTGGCAGTGCCTGTACCCGATTATCCTGATCACGTTCGGCTTCGTGTTCGTGCAAGTGTTGCGAAAGAAATTGCCTTGGTGGTTGACCTTGCCATTCGGGATCAATCTGATGGCGAATCTTTTGTTTACGCCAATCCAGTTTGGCTTAAGGAACCTGCCACTGGCAGCCGTTGACATCGTGATCGTCTGGGTCACAATCCTTTGGATGATGATGGCAATCTGGAAGCACTATCGCTGGGTGTCTCTATTGCAAGTGCCTTACTTTGTGTGGGTGTCGATTGCGACCGTGTTGCAGTTGTCGATGACTTTTTGGAATTGGGGGCGATGATGTTGGACCACGAAAAATACATGCGTCACGCGATTGAACTGGCTGGCAACGTGCCCAAACTGCCCTTTGCCGCAGTGATCGTAGATCAAGACACCGGGCAGATCCTGTCTCAAGGTTGGAACCAATCATCGATCAATCCAACTTGGCATGGCGAGATCGACGCCATCAATCGCATGGTCCAATCCGGTTACGATTTCTCAGGAAGGCCACTTGTCCTTTACACCACCGCCGAACCTTGCCCGATGTGTCAAGGCGCGATTCAGTGGACCGGAATCCAAACGGTCGTCTTTGGTGCATCGATCCGTTTTCTACAACAACTTGGATGGAAACAAATCGACATTTTGGCTCAAGAAGTTGCCGACCGAACGCCGTTCAATCAATGCACAGTGCTTGGCGGCGTACTTCAGCACGAGTGCCAGGCATTGTTTGAATCGGTATCAAAGTGAACGCAACCTTGCCAAAACTCTCTTGCAAAAATCCTCACCGGGTTCATGCGTGAATCGAATGTTGATCGCCTCTGTATTTCTTCTTACCTAGTTGATTCCGGCAAGAACCTGTCGACAATTTTCAGCAGGCCAATTTTGAAACCAACCGTTCGCTTGGGCCAGTGATGGAAGTCCTGTGGTTTCAACCAAACGATAGGACAAGTAACAACGATCACTTGCTGAAGGGCTATTTGAGACCCGTGAACTTTAATCCAGAACCACAAATTGTCGTCCGAATCAAAAACTAGCCGCATTGCATTGGCCAACACCTATGAACAGAACCTTAGACTGTTTGCCGCTTGATTGATTTTCATATACTGGATCGTAAAGCCCTGGCAATTCGGTGATTCCTTTTCGGGCAACACAACGCCCGTCAATGACCTTGAACGCACGTGATTGACGTGGACATTCTTTGGCTACTCGACAACAGTCCCAATTTTCGTTGGCATCTTTAAGTGTTCAGGCGCAATTCTCCTGGCCATCAATAGAACCATAGTCCTGGGTGCCCCTGTCCTGCCTCCTGTGTTGTCAAACATCGTGCGGTTTGATCTTGTTGATGGCGTGTCGCTGGCGGCGACGGTCAACGCAATTGTTTTTTGGGCATCGTTCTTTGCGTACTGCTTCAAAAACGATTAAGATTTAAAGTGCTGGTGAAACGCTCGCTTATCGTGCAGCAGAGCAGACCCGACCGCGAACAGCCACTGCCAAGAATGGCAATTCTGGTTGCGTTCATATTCCCAAACTTTCTGGGACTGATGCTCTGTTTTCAATTGGCGACACTTTTCTTTCCTTTGGTAAAAAACAAACGCCTGAAGAAAATCCGTAGCCTCCAAACCAGCCTGGCCTAAACCGATAGCCTACTCAAAACCGATAGCCAATCAACACCTACTTCATCGGCCTGCCTGTACCCGCGAAATCGCGTCGGTCTTGGGCAGCTTTTACCATTTGACAATACCTCGAATTACCTTTAAGCCACCTAACCGCGTTGACCCTCCATAGTCTTTCGCCAGTCGCAATAGCGAATCGTGGAATCCTAAATTAGGGAACGGCTTTTCGACGGGGATCGCGTTTCAGCAGAGTTGTGTAGTCGCGTTTCAATTATTTACAAAAGTTTAGAGTTATCGCAGCCAATTGAACTGTGGTTACAGCAAAGGGCGGGGGAAGCTGCTCGGGAATGCTGCGTATTTGGCTGTGGGTAAGCGCGCACTGGCGGATAACCAAGAAGGCTTTGACAGCGTAGAGTGACGATAGGAACGTCGCCGATGTTCAAGGCATTGGTTCAAGAAGCCCGGTTGGGGCGCAGTGGACGCGTGTTACTTTGAGCTTCTAACTTTAAACCGCTCGTTTGCGTCGCATGTTCAAGTGGGTTCGCTGCGTGTTGGGGCACCCGGCAGTAGTCGCAGCACTCGAGTGCCAGGCGTTCTCACTCGAGTGCCAGGTGTTCTCACTCGAGTGCCAGGTGTTCTTAAGCTAAAATAAATACGGGCAGAATATTCGAATAGATGGATTGCTCGAATGCCGGAGGTTGCCCTTCAGGTCCATCAATCCGCTTGCTCGATTTATCCAATCATAATCAGTCAACACTGATCACTGCCAAGACAATTTCTTCGTCATTTGCCGCTGCCCTGCAAAGGACATTGTCCAGCGGATGGGTGATTTGAGACCTGCCACTAAGCACGGCGCCGATACCGTCGCCCTGTCATTCGCCAGCAGCATTGCAATAGGCGAAAACGATATTGTTTTCGAAGGCCCTTGTTGTACAAAGGGAATCAATTCGATGAATTTCATCACTGTTCTCGTCATCGGTTTCGACCGATCTTGGGAACGACCAGTAGGTTGGTGAAATGACTAGCCTTACACTTTGCTTGACCATTTCAGTGAACAAATTTGAAAAGGATATGTCCCAGGAAATGATCAAACCGATCTTTCCGTGGACCGTCGGAAAGACGGAAAGACGGAAAGACGGAAAGACGGAAAGACGGAAAGACGGAAAGACGGAAACCGTTTGCCCAGCGGTCAGTTTTTCCTTTTCCGTTTTCCCTAAATTGATCTTGCGATAGATCCCCGCAACCGTTCCATCTTTATTGATGTAATGAGCAGTGTTGTACAACACCGTTCCTTCTTGCACTGTCCAAGTTCCAGGGACAAGATCGACTTCGTACTTCACCGCGAGTGCTTGACAAGCTGCCAGGTAAGTGACCGCCTGCGAAACAAAAGCGGTCTGACCCGCCAGCGGACCTATGATTGCGTCCTCTGGGAAAACAACCAGTTGAGCGCCTTGTTTTGTGGCCTGCCTGACGAACGTCTCCATACGGGACAAATTCAGTTCAGGGTCGTACGTTGCAACGTTGAACTGAACCAAAGCGATTGCGATTTGCGTGCGAAAAACGATCCAGACAGTTGGTCATTGACAGGTTAAAAAAACCTGTGACCCTTTCAGGGACTCTCAGGTTGAGAAAGGTGCCTCTGTGGGAAGCGAATCATGCCAGTGAGCAAAATCAGTATCAATCGTGGCTAGTTTCAAGCCACGCCAACCCAGGACGCTACGCATTGGCCCCAATTCAGTGCAAGACTCTGCTAGATTCTGAACGGAGATCTTCGCTCACCGCGCGAATACCGACCATCCGGTGTGGCGAACCAATTCTTCCAGGGCCAAGCTTCCCACACTGGATGTTCCTGAATCGTTGAGACCGGGTGACCATACAGCAACCGCACCGTGCCCTGGGGAAACGGCAAGAATGCCTCCGCCGACACCACTTTTGCCGGGCAGACCAATCCGATAAGTAAACTCTCCACTGTTATCGTAGTGTCCACAAGACATCATGACCGCGTTGATCCGGCGGCACGCTTCGCTGCTGACCATCTGTACCCCACTCACAGGATCCACCCCGTCGTAGGCCAGGAACAATGCCGCTTGGCTAAGCTGACGGCAACTCATCGCGATGGCGCAATGTGCGAAATAAGCCTTCAGTGTTTCTTCAACAGGATTACGAATATTGCCAAACGACTTCATGAAGTACGCCAGCGCCCGATTCCTCGCCCCTGCCTCCGATTCCGACAAAGCGACAGCCTGATCGACATCGATCGACGCATCGCCTGACAACATTTGCAAGCGGGAAAGCAAATCGGCCGTCATCGTTTCGGCGCCTTGCTGTTCGACCAGTCGGTCGGTAACCACAATCGCGCCGGCATTGATGAGTGGGTTTCGCGGTATGCCTCGTTCCTGCTCTAGCTGGACAATCGAATTAAAGGGCGAACCTGACGGTTCTCGACCGACGCTCTTCCAAAGCGATTCGCCGATCTTACGAAGAGCCGTCGATAAGGTGAACACTTTGGAAATACTTTGAATCGAAAACACTTCATCCGCGTCGCCTAAACAATGCACGCCACCGTCGCCCAAAGCAACCGCCAGTCCAAACTTCATCGGATCGATAGCAGCCAGCGCGGGGATATAATTGGCAACTCGCCCCTGACCACGACTGGGTTCCACTCTTTCCTGAATTTCCTGAAGCACTCTTTGCCATTCCATGGGCTATAACTTTCAAATGATTTGGGTTCGACATTCAATTTCAATTCGCAGCGGCCGAAGTATCAATCGCCTGACGCAGTAAGTTACGGATGAACTGCATTTTTTTCTATGCTGGGTGGCACCCGCATTTCCGTTTGTCCGCAGCATTCGGTCGAATTGATTATCGCAAACAGTACGGAACTGGGCTTCAAAGCGATTGTGGATCAAAGCTACTGGGGATTGCTGTACAAGGACGAAGTTGATCGACGGCTCAGTTTTGGGCAAAGCATTCAAGGTTATATCAAACATATTCGCGAAGACGGAAAGAATGTGTTTATGGCTTGCTAAATCAAACGCATTGACGCGAAGCAGTGCATGATTTCTTTCACTAAAATGGCCAATTTTGATGGAATGTGGCGGTGAATTCGGTGACAATGATCTTCTTTCAGCCACCCAGCCTCTTTAAGGATCCCACCTGATGAAACGAATGATTCTGCCTTTGGCCCTGCTGTTTTTTGTGCAGCAAGTGCAGGCCGAAGATACGGAACAGTTGCAGAACGTGCCCTACGGCACACACCCGCGGCAGGTTCTGGATTTCTATCAAGCCAAGTCTGAAACACCGACCCCTGTCGTGTTTTACATACACGGCGGCGGTTGGCAAGCCGGCGACAAAAAGACCAACCCCCAAGCCTTTCTCGACAAGGGAATTTCGGTCGTTGCCATCAATTACCGCTATGTAAAGAACGCCGTGGAGGAGAAAGTGGAACCGCCGGTGAAGGCTCCGCTGGAAGACGCGGCGAGAGCGCTCCAGTTTGTTCGCTCGAAAGCAACCCAGTGGAACCTCGACAAGAAGAAGATCGGCGCGACCGGTGGATCGGCAGGCGCGTGTTCCTCGCTTTGGCTGGCATTTCACGACGACATGGCCAAGCTAGATAGCGACGATCCGATCGCACGTGAATCGACACGGCTCTACTGTGCCGCAGTCAACGGAGCCCAGGTTTCGCTCGACCCAAAGGAACTGCGCGAGTGGATGCCCAACTACCGCTACGGCGCACACGCGTTTGGTCTCGAAGGATTCCAGGCCTTGATCGATAATCGGGAATCGGTTCTGCCGTGGATCGAACAGTATTCGCCGATCGAACACGTTTCCAAAGACGATCCACCGATTGGTTTGTTCTATGGCGGCGAAGTGCCGGTGCTGGGAGCTTCTCCCAAGGACCCAACACACTCTGGCATCATGGGCGTGAAACTGGCGGAACGACTGGAGGAAGTTGATGTCGACGTCGTCCTGGTCACGCCGGGGGTGGAGAATCCCAAGTATCGGAACTCGACCGAGTATTTGATCGACCACTTGACTCGGTAAGCGTTGCGAACGAGATTCAA
>JBDNHU010000144.1:0-3976 GCA_041688615.1 Mariniblastus sp.
ATGGATACCGTGCCGCAGTGATAGTTGAAGCACTTGTTAATCGAAGATAGTTGGAAGCGATGAAATTCACGAAAATGCATGGCGCGGGCAATGACTACGTTTACGTCGACTGTTTCAATAATCCAACGCCAACGGATCCTGCTGCGGTTTCGATTCGTGTGGCGGATCGCCACAAGGGGATCGGTGGCGACGGTTTGATCTTGATTCTTCCATCGGATATTGCCGATGCAAAAATGCGAATGTTTAATGCTGACGGTAGCGAGTCTCAAATGTGCGGAAACGGACTTCGTTGCGTTGGCAAGTATGTCTACGACCACAATATTTTTCGCCAGCGTCGTATGAAAGTAGAAACGGGAGCAGGCGTCCTAACACTCGATATTGAAGCCGACGAAGATTTGGATTTGGTCACGCAGGTGACGGTGGATATGGGACCTCCAATCCTGGAAGACCAACGCATTCCGACACTACTTACGGGGAATCCGGTGGTGAATCAATCGTTGAAGGTGGATGGTAGGACGTTTGAAGTGACATGCGTTTCGATGGGGAATCCACATTGTGTGATCTATGTCCCCAAAGCAACCGACGAGTTGGTTTTAGGATTTGGACCGAAAATTGAGAATCACTCGGCGTTTCCAGAACGAGTGAATGTGGAGTTTGTCGAAGTGATTTCGCGCACCGAAGTTCGCCAACGCACCTGGGAACGTGGTTCAGGAGAAACGCTGGCATGTGGCACCGGTGCAAGTGCCGTTTGTGTGGCAGGTGTGCTTAGCGATCGCACTGATCATAAGATTCTGAACCATTTGCTGGGCGGCGATTTGGAATTGACTTGGTTAGGTCAAGACAAAAGCGTCATGATGAAAGGTCCAGCCACGGAAGTCTTTACCGGCCACTGGCCAGGCTAGTTTGGCCGTTTATTACCAATGCTTTGCCAAATCGAGCTCTGCGAATCGCTTCCTCAAAACGGATCGGCAAGGGACGCTGGCATGGACGTCGGGTCTGGGTGGCTAAAGCAACAGGTCGCTTTCTTCGATGATGCGAAATCCCTTTCGGTCCAAAATGTCCGAAGCGATTTCGCAGTTGTCGACCATCAACGCCACTGCTGACTTGCCGTTTGGCATCATTAGCAACGGATAGGCCTGGACCAAGTTGATTTCCGCACTCAGTAAAGCCGTGCAGATGCGTAGAAGGGGTTGAGGGTCGTCGGGCATCTCTACGCCAACCAGATCACTCTCGATCATTGCAAGCCCGGCTCGCTCCAGTATTTCTCGTCCGCGTTCTGGATCGGTCATCACCAATCGAACGATCGAGCATTCGGTCGAATCGTGAATGTTGATCGCAACGATCCGCACTCCGGTACCATCGAACCGACGGAGCACTTCCATCAACATGCCCACGCGATTTTCCAAGAATACAGTGAACTGACGAATGGTTGGGAATTCGCGGCCGCGCATAGTTGACAGATCAATGCCGGCGTCTTCGCCATCGCTAAAACTCATAATGGATCACTGCTGGTTTGAAGTAAGAGACATCGTTAGTCGGGCGTTATCAAGCCAAGGTTCTATCGGTCGCCCAGAATCCTCGTCAAAAGACGATTGATGGATAGGCCGGTTCGCCTCTAGGCACCTCCAAGAATTCAAGACGGTTCTAATGTACATGAACACCTTGGGTTTCCTAGTCAAATTCACCGACCGTACTGTAGAATCCCTAGGGTAAGTGGGTGATGCCCAAGTTTGTGGTGATTGACCGCAGTTGTCTTAGTGGTCGCAGGTCGTTAAAACCATTAGGTTTGTCCGATCGCCACTAACCGGTTCTCTGGTTTTCGTAACACGACTGGTCATCAGTTTAGTCCATCCTAAGCAATGCGAGAAATATTAAGTGTTTGAGGATTCGCATCCGTTACGAAAGTCCCAAATCGAAATCCGAGCTCGATACCAGGAGACTGATGCGCAAGGTCGTGTGCATCATGCGACTTATATCAATTATTTCGAATGTGCTAGAATTGAGATGCTGCGCTTGGCTGGCATCGACTACCGCGATTTGGAGGCCCAGGGTGTTTTGCTTGTGGTGACTGAGATGGAATGCAAGTACTTTGACGGTGCGTTTTTTGATGATCTGCTAACGGTGGAAGTCGAGACCGTTCGGGCAAAAGGCACACGAATCCAACATCTTTACACGATCAGCCGACAGCAGAAGGTTCTAGTGACGGGGCGGTCGGTGGTGGCATGTATCAATCGCGCAGGCAGGCCTCAACCCTTGCCTGATTTTCTTCAGTTTGATACTCGGCGAACATCCTGATTTTGCAAAAGGAATTCGCCGCTTGATTCCCGGGTTTGAGCCATTGGCGATTGGGTCAGTTGGGTGTTTGGTCGTTGGCAAACTGTTGGGTCAAATGGTCTAGGTGAGCAAGCAGTTTGGAATTCAATTCAGGGTCGATGAGATCCAGTTGAGCGGACAGCCGAGTGGCTTGTTGGTCGTTTTGCCATTGAGCAAGATGTTGCTTTAGAGTGTCGGCATAGCGAGTGTCGGTTGACAGTAGGAAGTGTACCCATAACCAGCTTTGTGCATAATCGATTTGCGTCATCGACGCTGGATCTGAAAGTTGTTCCAGTCGCGACAGGCTGAATTCCTGTGGATTTGCTTTCTGGTTTTGAATCAGAAGTTGAAGATGAGTGGGATGGAATCCGCCCTGCCCTTCTGGGATCTCGAAGTACTCGGCTATTCCTTCGTCAAGCCAAAGTGGCAAGGTCGGTGCAACACTATGTAGGTAACCATGTGTCAGTTCATGCCGTAAATCTTCGCCGACGAAATCACTCCAACTGGCATAAACACTTAGCGTTGTGTCCGTTTGTATAAAGTACGCGCGACGATCCGAGATTGGCAATTTCTGTTGCCTTGAATGGTTGTCGAAAAGTTGTGGGTTTTGAAATAGATAGACATCAATCGCTTCGTCGCTTTTGGGCAACGATAGTGTGTCGCACAGACGCAATCGTAAATCGACAAGATCTTCGACCAAACGGTGAGTTTCTGGGAGATAAAAATTCGAGTGAATTTTCAGTTGCTCCCTCTTCAAGAGATAACGATCGGGTCGAGCGGCAAGGGGCGCCACATCGTTCGTGTTCGTGCTGTTATTGATCGCATGCCTAGCGCACCCAAACGACATCAGACAATTCAAAAAGAGAGAAATTAGCAGCGTGCCCAGGATTGCGGGATTCACTTTCCATGGAGTTCGCAACAGGTCAGGACCGCGAACCCAATCGTGCAACGGGTTGGAAAGCCGTTTGTTTGTAAGCACTTGTTCTTCAGCTGGCAGACGTTGTTCTGTTGGCAGACGTTGTTCTGTTGGCACCCGTTCTTCTGTTGGCACTAGTGCCAGCGAAAATCGCGACTTTCGATATGGCAGAAGACCAAGCATGATTCAAACCAACTGGGCAATAAAACGCGACATCCGTGCTACTGGCGTGGCGAGTCTAGCAGTTTTTCGAGTCGCTTCGAAGTTCAATTTCGATCATATTCATGCTTGAATTTAGTGTTTGTAGAACTTCTAGACAGCTGCATCGCTTTTGGACTGAATCAATTGATCTAATTCATTTTTCAATTTGGGTAGAATTTCATCGTACCCAAATTGGCCTAACGCGATTGGGCCTTTCTTCAAGTTTACATGGTTGGGCCCGCACCACAAACCAAGGTCCGCATCATCCGTTTCTCCAGGACCATTCACTCGGCATCCCATCACCGCGATCGTGATATCATATTCCTTGGCGTAAGTGGTCATTTCCTTGACCTTTTCCGCCAAATCCACAAACGCTTCGTTTTCAACCCGAGAGCAACTTGGGCAAGAGATGATATTCAGTCCACTTCCAAAATCCACTACTGTGCGGACTCGGCCTGCGTAAATATCATCAATGATTCCACGAGCGGCTTGGATTTCTTCACCCTTGCGATGGTTGGGCACCGTCATTGAAACTCGACCGGTATC
>JBDNHU010000145.1:0-6814 GCA_041688615.1 Mariniblastus sp.
GAATTCGTTGAATATCGTCATCAGCCCGTCCGCCTACTTTTAATTGAAAACGTCGATAGCCTTGCGAGCGATAGTCCGCCACGTTCGCTGCCATCTCCGCCGCCGGGCGTTGCGAAATCGCGCGATACAGCACCACGTCTTGGCCGTACCGCCCGCCCAATAGATTGCAGACAGGCATTTGTGCCGCCTTGCCTAAGATGTCCCAGCACGCCATGTCGATGGCCGACTTGACGTAGGGATGCCCCTTCATGACCTTGTCCATTTTTCCGTTGATCGCTTGCAATTGCGTTGGGTCTTCGCCAATCAATTGGCCTGCGATCTCTTGGATGCCAACTCTTGCCCCATTGGCATACGCAGGCAGGTAGACAGGACCTAGTGGACAAACTTCACCAAAGCCGGAAATGCCCGCGTCGGTTTCAACTTGAACCACGGTCGAGTCGAAAACATCTACACTTTTGCCTTCGGACCAGCTGTAATTACCTTCATGCAGTGGCAAATCAACTTGAAAAACTTTGATTCCGGTAATTTTCATGGACGCCAGCTTATGCTCTTGGGGATATTTCTTTACACGAAGGATCTGACCGAATAGTAGAACAAGGGTTCCACCGGTTGATCAAGATCAACAGATTACATCGAACCCAACCGAACTTCAACTTGACGTATTAGAATTTTGCCGGTTGCCGAGTTTTTCAAAACGCGATCATCCAAGGGACAGAGGCCAAATGCAGGTCGAGACGAAACGTCTTAACCCATGGCACGGAAAATATGGCACGGAAAATATGGCACGGAAAATATGGCATTAAGAATGCAAGATTGGAGACATAACACGGGTCGACCGACGGAAAAGATGGTTGCTGCATTTCTTTTGACTGCTAAACCGTCGTCGGTAAGTTGTTAGGGTTCTGAGCGTTTCATGATTCAGGTTCTGATCGTCAGATACAATTGATTGTCAGATACATTGGTCGCAACCCAATCATTTTGCTTGCGGATCGTGTTGGAAAAGCAGCCGGTTTACGATTTGACTTAATCCCCAACCAGGCGGAAGTGAAATTCAACAGCGAAAAATATTTCCACCTTCAAATAGACACACCGCCCGCAGGCAGACTTGAACGTAGTTGTTTGGCCTCGCCTTTGACGAAAACACCGTCTAACCGTCGGATAAGAAACGTGAATTCCGTAGAGCCGCAAATTGCGCGGCTTTAACTTTTTCATCGTCAAGATTGGCTTTGCGTGCCGCGAGATTCGACATTGGTTGGCAGAGCCCGAGTAGCACTCGTAAAGTCTGGCAAGGTTAGTGAGGCTGATTATCGATCCCTTAAATCCAGGGTCCAGCGTTTTCAAATCGTCGATTTGTCTTTGGGAGGGTTCCTGCCGATAAACGGGTGTTGTTCCAAGTCGACGACTTGGCCGCTGATTGGTCCGCATTCATCGGACAGCCAGTAGGCTGCCGATGCTGCAATTTCCGCAGGTTTGATAATTCTGCCAGAAGGCGCATAAACTTTGGGAAGGTCTTGAAACCAATTGGGTGGCAAGCCATGTTCTTCTTTTCGTTTGGTCTCGTTCTCGGTTAGGACCCAACCAGGATTGATCTGATTGACTCGAACACCGTTTTCACGAAACAAAGTATCGCCAAGATTTCGCGACATTGTCATCAATGCGCCCTTGGAAATGCTGTATGCCAGCAAGTTGGGTTCGCCACAATACGCGTTAACGCTGCCAATATTAAGGACGCAACCTTTGGTTTGGCTTAAATGGGATAACGCGGCTTTGATCAACAGAAAAGGAGCCAGAGAATTGATCGAAAGCATTTTGAGAAAGAATGCTGCGTCCGTGGATTGAAGATTAGACGCTGCCACAAATGCAGCATTGTTCACCACGCAGTCCAGTTTGCCAAAGGCTGAGAGAGCGTGTTGTAGAATCTTGTCCGCACAGTCGGGGGTCGCCAAATCCTGCACCAACATCGAAACGTTGTGCGATGAAAAGAGATCGCAAAATTCGCGATAAGTTTCTTGCGTCAATTCTTGTTCCAAGCCGTGGATTAGTACGCTGCCACCCTCCTGTAAGCAGCGCAAAGCAATCGCTTTACCAATTCCAGTTGAGCTGCCAGTAACAATGATGGCCTTGCCTGCGAGACGATTCATGTTCAACACGATTCCCAAATTAGTTAAATCTGCAGTCGAAAGTTGGTCACGCTAACCGTTGGTCACGCTAGCCGTTGGTCACGCTAGCCGTTGGTCACGCTAGCCTTCGGTGTACGTTTGCCTAATTGCTTGGGCAAAACTTGCAAGTTCAATCACTCACTTTGATCAACTCGCAAGTGGAGCCGATTGTGTTTTTATTTGTAATGAAAATTTCATTTACGGTTGCAAGACGGCTTTGACGACTTCGCCGTGGTGCATCTTTTCAAAGGCTGTGTGCCACTGTTCCAGTGGCCAAACGCCACCGATAATTGGTTTTACGTCCAACTGTCCATCGGCCAAGAGCGCGATGACTCGTTCCCAGATTGGCCAATTGTGACTGAAACTACCTTGTAATCGAACATTCTTCTGAACTAATGGGTCAAGGTTAAAGCCTAATGGTTGAGGGCCCCAACCGACTTTACTGATCCAACCTGCAGGTCGAACCCACTTGATCGCCAGCTCAAGTGTGGCACTGGCACCGGCAGCATCGATGACTCCGTCGCAGCCCAGTCCATCACGAGCCATCGCCCAATCGGTCGCATCGCCAACAATAGTCTGGCAGCCATAGGACTGTGCAATGCTCAGACGGTAGGCGTCACTTTCAAGTCCAACGACTGCAACTTGGGCCCCGCACAGTTTCGCCATCGCAGCGCACAAAATGCCGATGGTGCCCGGGCCCAGAACCAGGATTCTGTCGCCGGGTTCGATGTTGCCGTTCTTGACCACCGCGTTGTAAGCCACACAGCAGGGTTCTGTCAGGCAGGCTTGTTCAAATGGCAATGAGTCGGGGACTGCGTGTAAAATCCGGGAAGGCACTGATACATAACGCGTCATTGCACCGTTGACACCGTAGCCAAAGCCCTTTCGAGTTGGATCCAAATTATAAAGTCCACGCCGAGTCATCGGGTTGTTTTGGCTAATCACTGCGGCGGTTTCACTGACGATTCGATCGCCCACTTTCCACCCTTGAACATCGTTGCCGATCTCCGCGATTCGTCCGCCAAATTCGTGACCCAGGACCACTGGGTAATTCACTGGCCACGAATGATCGGCAGTCCATTGGTGCAGGTCGCTGCCACAGACCCCGACATTCGCGACTTCGATCAGAACATCGTTAGAGCCAATGTCCGGTGATTGGATCTCGCGCAGTTCGACGGAATATTTTTCAGGTGCAAAATTGACAACGGCAGGAGATTTCATTCCATTCTTTCAATAGCAGGTAGGGAAAGATCAAAGTTTCCAGGGTGTCGGCGGGCGAGTGGATGGTTTCATTGAACATTGTCTAAGATGAAGTTGACTTGGATATCCGATCATCCTCAAACGGACTGCGTGTCAGGCTTGGGCAGCTTCAGGCTTGGGCAGCTATTGTCGTGCTTGCTTGACCAATGGAACAACAGCCCGCGGTGGTGACACGACTTAATCTCTTGGCTATTTTACTTCTTGGCTATGGATCGCTTGGCAAATCATTCGCAGCGATGCTTCCAAATCACCATCGGCGGTTTTGAAGGCATCGGCGTCGATGGTAAGCGGCGCACCCAAGACGACCAAGGCAGCCCCGTAGGAAGGGCAAGCGATGGCCTGTTCTAAACTGAGTCCACCTACCGCTTGCACGGGAATTTGGACGGCTTTTACGACCTCGCGCAATTGGTCTAGCGGGCTAGGCATAGGCTTTCCGGCCGCTGCGATTCCTCTTCGTTCATCATAACCGATGTGGTGAATGACAAAATCGCATCCCAAATCTTCTAAAAATTTGGCTCCTTGGATCATGTCCGGGCAGACCATGTTGTCGCCCATTACTTTACATCCGAAATCAGCCCCTGCTTTGACGACGCACTTAATCGTTTCGGCATGCGCCCGCGCCATGACGACCACATGTGTGGCGCCGGCCTTGGCCATCATCTCAACCTCCAAATAGCCGCCGTCCATCGTTTTCAAATCCGCCACGATGGGTACTTTGGGGAATTCGCTTCTTAGGGCACGCACCCCGTGCAAGCCTTCGGCCAAAATCAGTGGAGTGCCAGCTTCCAGCCAATCAACGCCCGCCCGAATGGCCAAATGAGCCGTTTGGATCGCTTCTTGAATGTTGGTCAAGTCAAGAGAAATTTGAACAATCGGTTTCATCAATCTTACCCGCCAAAGGTTAGAACCAATAAACTGGAGGAAACGGCTACCCTCCTGATTCATCTATTTGATCAGCAGACAGGGTCTTTCGCTACGAGTGGTGGTATTTCTTTCGGCAGTTGACTTGGCTCGATCGGTTTGAATTGCAAATCCGGCTTCCGCTCTGTTACAATATTTTTGTCCGTTTGCGTCGTTTGCACTTGGGTGAAGCCTGGTTGAATCTTGGCTAGAAAGACCCACAGGGCTGACCAATTGACTTTGGTGTCGAAATGGTTCGCCAGTTCACTGGTAATTCGTTACAATGGTTGGTTGTGGAGACTCAGATTTGGCAGCCTGTGGTTGAACACCGCCCTCCTGCCCATTTGGTTTTGCGTGATTTGGCGAGCAGCAGAAGAAAGCTTACCGCAACTCACACAAACTCAAACACACAGACACACACACACACACACTCTCTCTCTCTCTCAGCGCAAGCGAAGGAAGGCAACATCCACGGGCTTGCGCTGTGTGCTGGTACTTTTATAGCTTCCGCTCGCCTTAGTCGTGGTTCCCGCTTTGGGGCCGAGTAAAAACTTCCCTCGCATATTCGGTGTGCCAATGAGATTGTATTTCCATTCACCTGCGTGGCTTGTTGTTACATTCCACTTGCTGGGTCTTATATTCGTTTCAACGGCACAAGGGCAAGTGGATTTCGCCAAGTCAATTGCGCCGATTTTGGAACAAAGGTGCTTGAGTTGCCATAGTGCAGATCAGCAACAGGGAGGTTTCTCATTACAAGACAGTGCTTCTTTTTTTGCTGCCCAGGTTGTTGAAAAAAACAATGCTAAGGCCAGTTATCTTATCGAACTGGTGCTGGCAGATGACGCGAGTCAAAGGATGCCTAAAGATGCGGACGCTTTGTCGGATGACCAAATTTTGACCATTCGCCGTTGGATCGATGAAGGCGCCGTGTGGCCTGAAGAGTTCGAACTTAGCGCACCTAAAGTGGCCGATTTGCAGTGGTGGTCGTTGCTGCCTATGGAAAAGCCCCACGTCCCGACGTTCGTGGATCCTGCGAATCCAAAGGCTTGGAATTCCAAACATGATGGATCTGTGGAAGCATCAAATTTGACCACGCGCTTGCCGATTCGCAATCCGATTGATGCGTTTGTTCAGGCGACATTGGACCGAAAGGGCTTGACGGCGTCGCCCGAGGCGGACCGTAAGACTATCTTGCGGAGATTGTATTTCGATTTGATTGGTTTGCCGCCGACACCCAAAGAAATCGAAGTCTTTTTGAACGATGAAGCGGAAGACGCCTACGAAAAAGTAGTTGAACGCCTGCTGGCCTCTCCCAGCTACGGTGAACATTGGGCAAGGCATTGGTTGGATGTCGTTCATTATGCAGACACTCATGGTTATGACAAAGACAAGGTGCGGCCCAACGCATGGCCGTATCGTGACTATGTGATCCGTTCACTAAATTCGGACAAACCTTATGGACGCTTTGTGCAAGAGCAAATTGCCGGGGATGTGCTTTGGCCCACTACTGTTGATGGGCTTGTCGGGCCTGGCTTTATAGCGGCTGGCCCCTGGGATTTGATTGGCCACGAAGAGGTGCCTGAATCGAAGTTGGATGGCAAGGTCGCTCGAAATCTTGATCGTGATGACATGGTCACAACGACGATGAATTCGTTTTGCAGTGTTACCGTTCAATGCGCTCGGTGTCACAATCACAAATTCGACCCGGTAACCCAGGAACATTACTACAGCCTACAAGCAGTGTTTGCAGCGTTAGATCGTGCTGATCGACCCTACGACTCAGATCCGGCGGTGGCAAAGAAACGATCTGACTTGGCCAAAGCCCAAGCTGAATTATTGACCACCAAAATGCGGTTGCAAGAGGAATTGAGCGACCGAGTCTTGTCCGTTTCTGGGGTGGATTTGGCTGTTTTCGAACAGGAAATTCAGGAATTGGAAACGGCTTCGCAGCAGAATGGTAACGGTCCACAGTTTGGCTACCACAGTCAAGTAGAATCCAAACAGAATGTCCAGAAGTGGGTTCAAGTTGATCTTGGGGCGGTGGCCGAGATCACTTCGATTGTTTTTGTTGGTTGCCATGACGATTTTGGAAACATTGGTGCTGGATTTGGGTTTCCGGTGCGATTCCGAGTCGAAGTTTGTAATGACGCACAGTTCACCAAGGATGTAAAGACAGTCGTCGATCACACTGAAGCAGATGTTGTCAATCCTGGGACCACGCCGCAAGTTGTTTCGTGGTCTGCCCCGATGAGTGCTCGATTTGTTCGAGTAACCGCCACCCAATTAGGCCAAAGAAGCAACGACTATATCTTTGCGTTGGGCGAACTGATGGTTATGGACAGCGACGGTGTTAACATCGCGGCGGGAAAAGCAGTCGCAGCCTTGGATTCAATCGAGGCTCCTGTTCGCTGGCAGAAGCAAAATTTGGTAGACAACTACTACTTTGGCAAGAATGCGGATTCAACGATCGTATCAAAGTTAGTTCAGTTGAAAAA
>JBDNHU010000146.1:0-14987 GCA_041688615.1 Mariniblastus sp.
GGGAACGAAATATTCGACTATTTTATTCATCATACAAAACCAGACACGGGGGATAAAACCTCCGAATGTTGTCTAGTTTCAGTTGAGGCTCTGGTTTTGCCAGTCCTTCCGAATAGAACAACCACGATTGAAGCGATATTGCTAGTTCAATCGATCTTAGTACCTGAACCAATTGTTCGCAAAGCCGGTCATTTTTCGTAGCCAATGCACTTGGACACATGGCCTGAGTCTAATCAGCAACTGGCAACCCGGGCAAGCTAGGTCAAACGCAACGACGGGATCAATTCCCGTCCGCCGAAGGTCAGACTCGGCCCGGATGACGATCGTAGGTCACGCCCCAATAATGCCAACCCTTAATCTTTCATGCCCCAGTCGGGGAGATCCTTGGCTAAGCTAAGTCTGCATTTGCGGCGGGATAGCATCAACTACCCATTCTCGCGTATGCTAACGCCAGCGGCAGATTAACCGCAATTCAAGCACACAGCGTAATTTATGCACACAGCGCAATTTATGCACACAGCGCAATTTATGCACACAGCGCAAGCGAAGGAAAGCGGTATTCACTTGCTTGCGCTGCGTGCTGGTATTTTTTGCCGCCACTCGTCTAAGTGAACGCAAAATCAACGCAAACGGTTTGCCAACAGGCGACAATCAATAAAAAGGTAATCTACGATGGATAAAAAAGCGAAAAAAAGAGTAGAAGTTCTGCGGAAGAAATTGGTCGATACGGAAAAACGTCTTTCTGGTGCCAAAGAACAAATGGACGACCCTCAAGAGGTTGTGGATCTGCAGAACGAAGTCAATGTCATTAAATCCGAAATCAAGACGCTGAACGCTTCGTAATACCGTGTTCCTGTGATCGGAAACACTACCGGCGATTGCCAGCTTGACCCGCAACCATCATTCGCTCAATTTCATCGCAGCAAATCTGTTTCGATAAAGTTTGTTTAAAACTCCTCCCCTTCATTCTTCGCAGCAAAGATCTGGATATCCAGCGGTGATTGGTTTCCTAAACATCAACAAACCTGTGGGCCTTTCGTCACGCGATGTCGTTGAAAAAATTCAAGGCCGTTTGAATCAACAGGTGCCAGGCCTAAAAGTTGGCCACTGCGGTACGTTAGACCCGCTGGCGGACGGCGTCTTGGTATTGGCAATCGGTCGCGCTACCGTGTTGACTCGATTATTGCAACACGGCGACAAACGTTACCTGGGACGATTTCGCCTGGGGTTGACCAGTGAATCCAACGATACTGAATCATCCACCCAGGAAGTGCCTGTCCCTGTGGTGCCCACACAGGAAATGGTCCAGTCTGTTCTACAGAACTACGTCGGCATCCTGAAACAAGTGCCGCCAAAGTTTTCAGCTGTCCGAATCGGCGGCAAACGAGCTTACGAATTGGCTCGAAAAGGTAAAGTCTTCGAAGTCCCCGAGCGTGAAGTGGAAGTCTACAATCTAACACTTACCTACTATCAGTTCCCCGACTTCGAACTCGATATTCACTGCAGTGGCGGAACCTACGTTCGCAGCTTAGGAAGAGACATCGCCGTCGATCTGGGTACCGCTGCGGTCATGACCGCTTTGACCAGGACTCAGAGTTGCAATTTTTTGCTGCAGCAAGCAGGCGCACTGGACAGCCTAATTGAAACAAACATAGACCCTCGCTTGCTGACCAAACCGGTCGACGCTCTCGATAGATTCCCGACTGTAGTCGCCGATCAAGAATCAATCGATCGCTTCAGAAACGGTCTGGTAGGTTTCAACTTGATGCACCAGTTGAATGACCGTCGAATTGCTTACTATCGTGAAGAACGTTCCCAAGCCGAACGAAAATCGGCGCTTCAACAGATCAACCTCCAAGCGGCTCGCGACAACAATGGCACGTCGTCCAAAAAGGACTGGAGCGAGGAATATAGGGTCGTGACCGAAGACGGTCTATTGGTAGGCATGGCAGTCTACTGCGGCGACAAACCCTTCGAAAAACAGTGGGCAGTATCTGTCAACTTTGCCCATTCACTGTTGCAGCAAAAGATCAGCGCTGCCAATCCAAGCTGAATAGTCCGCAGCGATTTCCCAGCACGAAACTTTGATTCTCACCTAATTTATGTGAAATCGTGGCCTGCCGATGTTGTAAAAACGCTCCAATACCCTGTTTTGGAACGAATTTCGGCACCAAACTGACCTTTGCCCTAAGACCAAGCTAAAATAGTAACGGCAAGGTGCCTTCCGAAAACTCTCCATTGCCTACTGCGGTGATCGTCGATACCTGCGGCCTGCTTGGCCAACAATGAAGTCAGGCTGAAGGGTCAGCCTTATCAACCAGCCAAGGTCGACCCAAAGTGAGGGGTTTGATTTCTGGGTCAAAATCCGTGGATTGAAGTACCCGCGGTGCACGACAGCATAACGTAAAGCAAGATACTTGGGACAAGAACCGTTGGCTACTTGTCCCAGGACGTTGACCAAACAGAACGCTGCTTATCGAAACACAAATCAACCGAACATCAAAGGAGCAAGATGATGCACCTAATTTGGAAAACCGTTAGAAGTGTGGCTACTTTGTCTGCTGCACTGACCGTCGCCCTGACTTTGATTGCGTCTACTAAATTGGCGATCGCACAGCTGGAGGATTCGCCTACTAAGACATCGGACAGTTCACCGTACGCAGTGACTTTTGGTGAGGGTAGAACGGTCAAGTATCAAATTGGCGTCAAAATTCGTACCGCCAAGGCTCCGTTTGGCGGCGTCAAGATTCGACTTCCGGTTCCTTCGGACTGGCCAGAACAGAGTGTGGCGGTTTCCGAAGAGGAGATTTACGAACGCGCAGGCGATATCGACTATCGGATACTGGACGGTGGCGTGCGTCAAATGATGCTGGCCATCTCTGCAATTCCGCCGTCGACCGCAGCAGATATTTTGATCACGTACGAAGTCACTATTCGTTCGATCATCGCACCCGGAGCGACTGATGAACTGATCATCCCCAAACGGATTACCAAAGAGATCAAGTGGTACATTGGCGACGCACCGATGATTTTCCCTCGCGATAAGGATCTACGCAAATTGGTAGAAAGTTTGCTGGAAGACCAAACCGAACAAACCGCCTGGGAATCTACGAAAATTTTGCATGCTTGGGTCATTGAAAATATTGCCGAAACGGTCTCCAAACAACAAAGCACAGTTGATACACTAACGAAAATGCAAGGTTGTAACGAAGATCGCGCGGCCCTGTTTGTGGCGATGGCTCGTTCGGCTAAAATTCCAGCGCGATTGGTTATGGTCGAAGGCAGTCAATATGCCGAATTTTGCTTGCAAGACCCCGAGGGAGTTGACCGCTGGTACCCTTGCACTTTTTTGGGGCAAGGCGACTTTGGATCCACGTCGCGACCAGCGGTCGTTTTCCAAAAAGGTGATAACTTGCGGGTGCCAGAATTGGGGAAACGCGTCCGACTAGTGGCAGAATACGTCAACGGCAAAAGTGCAGCCAAACCAGAAGTGCGAATCATTCGGCAAATTGTGCAGTAGAAAAATCGTTCCGGTATCGACTTGCGATTGATAACAATCAATCAAACAGGATTTGACGGTAGTAGCCCCGTCATCGCAGTAGCGAAGGATGTACAGATGAACCATATCGCAAACAATTGCCAAGCGCCCGTCAAATCACTGTCCTCAGAATCTTCTCTACCTAGATTGCAGTCAGTTGACCAAGGTTGCGTCACTTCTTGTCAGGGATATTCTTATCATTCGTGCATGGCACCTACTGATGCAGCGTTACGACTTACCAAGCTAATTTGTGTTGCCGCCACCGTCGTAGGTTCTCTTTTCAGCAGCACCACCGCCTTTGCAACCTTGGCAATGGTTCAAAAACCCGGTTCCGAAGCCACAAAGACGGATCCGTTGGGAAATCCAATCGGCGGTAACCCGGCCACAACCAATAGCGACAAACCAAAAACAACCGAAACTGGCAAACCGTCCAAAGGTAATGCGGAGCAGGTCAAAGCTGGGACCACTCAAGATCGCGAAACAACATTGCCAGCGGGAACGGATGCGAAACCCGGTAAAGAACCCGACTTGGAATTGCCCCAGTCTACGCTGCCAACCGGCGGCGGGTTGCGAGGCTTCCAACCGGGAACTGCCGCGCACGTACAACCACCCAAGACTCTGGACATGCGAAGACGTGGTCAAGCGTCATCCGCTTTAGAACCCAACACCGACACAGTCACTCAAACCGCCAACCCCACAACCGCGGCCACCCCTTCCACAAACGCCACCAATCAAGACCCGCAGGACCTAGCCAACCAAACCCCTGAAGATCCCGGGCAATTAATTTTGACAAAAGCTGCTGCCGGGGAAATTCAGGAGACGGAGCATGGTGCATTTCGTTTAATCCAGCGAAGTTCCACAACATGGGAATTCGGCCTAGAAATCACCGCCGGTGCGGGCGGTCCTATTCTGGGGGTTGTGGCTTCGGCACCCGTCCCGATTCAGTGGCCCGAACAGCAGATCAAAATCGTCACCCAGTTCAAATCACCTTCGGTCAAATCGGTAAAAGTTAAAGACTTCAAAGACCAAGGCCGCCAGATGATTGTTTCGATCCCTCGCTTGAACGCCGGGGAAACGGCCAAGGCTTCGGTCACAATGATGTTGCAGCGACTGGACATTATCAAACCTGAAAATCGTCCTGAATTGAAGTTCCCGGAGAAAAACAATCGCGAGGCTCGGATGTACCTAGGCGAAAGCCCTTACATCGAAATCAGACACCCGCGCATCCAGGAGTTGGCCGCGACGATCGGAAACGATTCAGACAGTCCTTGGCAGCAAGTAGAGGCGATTTACGATTGGGTGCAAACGAATATCAAGTACGAATTCGATCCCAATATTCACTCGTGCTTAGAAGCTCTGGACGCGAAGAAAGGTGACTGCGAAGAAGTCGCTTCCTTGTTCATCGCCATTTGTCGATCCAAGGGCATTCCCGCCCGTGCAGTCTGGTGCAATGATCATACCTACCCCGAGTTCATGTTATGCACCGCCGACGGCAAGAATGTGTGGCTACCGTGCCAAATCACGACCTTCGAACACATCTTTGGCGAAATGTTCGACGATCGACCCATTTTGCAGAAGGGCGATAAATTTTCTATTCTTGGTGAAGCCGCTCCCTATCGCTATTTAAAACCAGCAATGACGGCCAAAAGCGCGGTCGGTTCGCCTCAATTTCGTTGGATCATCCAGAAAGTCGAAGCAAGTACGGCCGTAGATTCCACCGATTCGCCGCTTGGGAAATAGACTTCACCCGACGCAGGAATTCTGGCTCAGATAATCCGTATGCGTTCAATTCTTTCGGGTCAGATCAATTCTGTAGTGCGAAGGCCAACGCCAGCATAACGACGGTCAAAATTCCGGTGAAGACCACTAAGTCTTTCCACGTGTGAGGGGCAGGTTCCGGCCCTGATCTCACCTTCCGAGTGATCATGCCATCGGACCATCGGGCGAGTTGCAAACGCTGCTTAATTGGATTCTCAAAAACCGCAAAATCATTGCTCGCACGTTGATCCGACCGGGTCGCACCGTGCAGCACAGTCCACTCACCTGCCTTCGTTTTCACCTCAACGGTAAACCTGAAAACTTGCACCCATCCGGGCCTCTTCAACGCGTGCAATTCCAATTCCGTAAACTTGGCCGTGCTGCCATAGTACCCGCGAGTTTGCAACCAATCACGGATCTCTTTCTCGGTTACGCGATATTGATAAAGCCGATCAACCACACCCATTTTCACGGAAACTCCCTAGCCTCAATCGCCAACCCAACGCGAACCTAGCCCGTTAAGGCCGAGGTTCCCACCACTGGGTTTCAACCGACATTCGCCAGACTGCTTAACCGCGTCTACACTTGAAACTTTCCAATGCTTTTTAAATAGGCTAAGACCTGCTGCCCCAATGCTTCGACGGAAAATTCATTGGTCAGCAAGTGAATTTCTGGGTTTTGCGGAGCTTCGTACGGAGCATCGATTCCCGTAAAGCCCTTGATCTCACCCGCCAAAGCCTTCTTATACAATCCTTTCGGGTCACGTTGTTGGCAAATTTCGATCGGCGCATCAACAAAAACCTCAATGAAATCGCCCGGCTTTCCCGCGGCCCCAACGTGCGCCCTCACTCGATCTCGATCCTCGCGATAGGGACTGACAAAGGCGGTCAACGTCAGAAAACCGGCACTACAAAACAATTCGGCAGCCGCGCCTGTGCGGCGCACATTCTCTTGACGATCCATCGGCCCAAAGCCCAGCCCGAATCGCTTAGCAAATTCATCACCGTACTGGGGCTGCAAAAGTTCGAAACTGGGATTCAAACCCATGCGAACATTGTCACCATCCAAAACATAGCTTGGCTGGCCCAAGTCGTTTAACAATTGGTCCACACAATTGGCCACCGTGCTTTTACCACTGCCGCTAAGCCCTGTGAACCACAGCACAGCGCCACGTTGGCGTTTAACTTGATGTTCGTGCCAAGTCACCAAAGTTGGATCGGGGGCCGCAGAATTATTTTCAGTCATAATCGAAATAGTCTTAATGAATTCAAAAGAGGCAGAGGATAGTTTTGGTACCACATCAAGTAAAAGACCCATTTAAGTCTGAGTAAAACTAAGTTCGCAAAGATTGTTCATCTGAACCTCTTGAGGACAACTCCAGACCAAGAAGAACAACGCTTCACGGCACCAGCGACCGCAACAATGACTTTCGACGTACCCGGCACCCTTGGCCACAATCAAAGCCGCCTGAGTTGCCCGAAGAACAATGCTATTGGCTCGGGTTCGCAAGGTTTGCAGATCCAAAGTAGACTGCCCGTCAATCGCTAACATCAATTCAGATTCTAATTCAGAAACCTGCTGGAATAAATCATCCTTAACGCCCAAAATATTTTGCCGCTGTATGGACTGCTCAGAAATAAAGTCCACCGCAGCGGACGCCAGTCCTATCGCCAAAGTCGATGTCTGGAGGCCCCCAGTTGCCCCAGGTGAAGCCACCTTCAACACATTGGCAACCGGTCCCGCTAAAACACAAGATTGATCAACCCGAACGTCGTGAAAATGTACCGCACCGGTCTGACTGGCTGACAACGCAACCAAGCGAAAGCTATCTTGAATCTCGACCCCTGGCAGCTTGGTATCAACGGCGGCTAACACTTGTGTCCCATCATCGGCAGTAGCGCCCACAATTAACCAGTCGCACAACGGCCCTGCGGTGACCCAAGGGGAATACCCATCAAAGGTCCAACCGTCTGCGGTCGCAACCGCTCGTAATGTTGGTTGCCCTTGATGTTGTCGGCTAGTGGTCAAATGAGAAATCCCAACCGATGCCATCGCCTGATGGTCGGCCAGGGCGGGTAGCAGCCGTTGCTTTAACGCGTCATATTCCGACGCGACAATGCGTTTGGTTGCCGCGACGCGTTGCGTAATCACAAACGTCGTCGCCAAACAAGCTTTGGCTAACTGTAAATATCCGCACGTCAATTGCTGATCATCCCAATCCCAGCCACCGAATTGTGTGGGCAAGAACCATCGAAAAACACCCGCGTCGGCGCACAATCGCAAACTACTGGCCGTCGAACCCTCTGTTTCCACTCGCCCGGAATTTTGTTTTAATTGAAGGCACAAATTCGCAAAGGTCGGACCCGCCAGATACTCTTTTGCCACTTCGGATTGACTTGCATTGTTCAATGGAACACTTTTCCCAATTTTTTTTTAAACATGCCCACGACCTTATCAATAGGCCTACGGACCAACTAAATACGCCTGCGGACACCTTCTGAACCTGAGTCAATCTCGGCCCAAGTCAATTCACTGGGTGTCCAACTTTGGACTTCGAAGTCCAGACCTTGATGAACTGAATTTCTGTTTAATTCTAAGCCATATCAAAGAAATCGTCATGAACCCCAAAACCTGACAAGGACGCCCATCTACCGCCACCAAGAAGCTCCCGGACCTGAGCCTTTTCAAAGGCATGAACATCGTCCTGTCAAACGCACTCCAAGTCCTAGCAACCGATACAAGGCTAGTTCGAACGAAGGGACAAGTCGAGTCAACACGAACAGAAGTTGGCTAGTGAGCGCAGACAAGCGTTCGATCTTTCTTCTTCTCTGCTCCCTTTTGCGGCTGAATTGCGACTCCATCAATCGGTTGATTGCCGACCAGCATAGGCGACATCCCGTAAGAAGAACGGCAATTCCATCGCCCAGTCTGCTATCCGTCCAACACCCTCGGTTTTCAACCATTAGGCATCGGTCAAGCAACATGACCAAATCCAGTTTGTAGTTGCCCTCCCCTGTTCGAACTTTCCACACGCAGTACCGTATCTGCAGATTCATCCTGATTTAGCAAATGGGGTGTGACGTTCTCTGTGCCGGGGATGCATGTGATTTCAAGGGTTGCGCTGCGCTGGTATTGACCGGTTCAAGAGTGACCGATGTAGCGGCGACGAATGTTATTCAGATTCGGGTCGGTTCCAGCGAACAATGTCCACTAAATCTTTGTGGATTAGTGCGTTGGAAGCGATGACATTTCCTGCAGATATTGTCATGTCTGCACCGTTTCGATCGCAGCATTGTCCACCCGCTTCGGCCACAAGCAAGGCACCTGCGGCATAATCCCAAGTCCCCAACTGGTATTCGAAGTAACCATCCAGCCGGCCACAAGCAACCCAACTTAAATCCAAGGCCGCACTGCCCAGTCGGCGAATCCCTCGGACGTTCGTCATAAACAATCGCTCGATGGTGCCCAAAGTCTTGCGCACCAATTCTCCTCGGTCATAGTAAAATCCAGTACAAACAACACTTTGTTGCAAGGTCGCTCTTTTGGAAACGTGGATCGGCTTTCCATTGAGCCATGCTCCACCGCCTTTCCAAGCAGAACACAACTCTTGTCGGTTTGGGTCAAAGACGACACCCAATTGGAATTGGCCGTCACGAACCAACGCGATGGAAACCGAAAACTGAGGTATTCCATGGGCGAAGTTGTTCGTCCCATCCAGTGGATCAACGACCCACACCTCTGGCGAGAATTCATCACCCGTCGATTCGCCCTCTTCGCGTAAAAACGTGGCCGTTGGTAAAATGCGATGCAAATGATCACAAATCAATTTCTCGCTGGCAAGATCCGCCTGAGTCACCAAGTTATGACTCGACTGCTTCTCACTCTCTTCCGAGTGACCGAATTCACGCATCAATAAAGTGCCAGCCAACTTAGCCACATCCTCGACTTGGCTTAGCAAATGGTGACTTACACTATTTAACGAATTCTTCTCAACCACAGTGTCACACTTTCCCTAGTAACCAACCAATAGCCCCAATCTACGCCAACGGATTCTAAAACAGATCCGACTGCTAAAGCCAACACTCGACAGCCTGAATCCTGCTCGGTCAATTCAAAGAAAAACCTTTGAACAAATCGAACCCAGGCAACTTTGCGGTTTCTTCGACCGCTCGGTCAATATCCAAATACCCGTGCACCAGAAAACGTTTCTCCTGTTGCAGTACTTCCAGCATAGCGCCGCGAAACCATTTCAACAGTGGCGATTCTTCTTCCGCCCACGCACTGGCTGCCATCTGATTGTCGCTGGGCCACATATCACTGACCCAGTGGTATGATAACGGCGACCACTCCCCCTGCCCTGCTCCGGCGACCCCACCAGACTGGGCCTGGTTTTCAGAATCTAGAAACCCGCCTTGAAATTCTGCCACCGGCAAACCATCAGGACCACGCAATTGGTACTTTCCATCCAAGGAACAGATTAACTTGGCGTTCAATAACGATTGGGCTCTTTGTTTGGCTTCGCCTGGCGGCATCCGAAAATGCTGCATCAACAAGTGCAACAGTCTGGCATTGGCCACCGACGATTGCCAAGACCGTTGGCGCCACAAAGTGTTCGCCCAGCCGGCCAACTGACTCTCGGCCAAGTCATCAATTTCCAACCTCAACTGAGCCGGATTTTCCGCCTGAACCATTTCCAGGTGTGGCTTCAAATCCGTTAACCGCTGGCGATCCATTGAAACCACACTGAAACCGTTGTGCTGCATCCGCCAAATCTTGCGTCCGATCGAATGCGTAAACCCTTCGGAATCGGGCCGCCCCCCTAACATCGGTAGCGAATCCAGCACACCCGCCGTTGGCCACGAACCAATATAGCCAGGCGTGCCTTGAACCATCTTCAATGTTGTCCACCATTCATTGGGATCCAAAGAACTAAGCGATTGAGCGTCTCGTTGAATCGCAGCATACAACTGGTGTGACTGCACCGAAGGAAACATTGTACCTTCGGCAATACTTGCTTCCAGTCGAATCACATCATCGGGTGATTTGGCGGGTCGCAGATAAAGCGGCGGTCCGATGCTATCGGTCAGCCACGAATATCGCTTGCTACCAAAAGGGGCCACACGCCCATCAAAGACCACCCGTTCTTTGGTTCCATCCAAGCGAAAACGCTTGATTCCAATCATGATCGGATCGGTCTGGCCCCAATTTTCGGTAAAATACTGGGCGCGTTGGGCATACCATGCGGCCTCTTCCGGGGTAACTCGTTCGACCACGGTGTCAGCAACCGGAACCATCCACCCTCGGATACCCCGCAGCGAATCCCCATACTGAATGCCACCCAACGGAGAACGCTCCCAAACCGGCATTGCCGCTTCCGAGTGGTTCGACCCCGAAAAGGATGCACGAACAGCTGCACTGCGATCATTCCCTCGGCCTGCAATCTTGGTGACATTCGAAGCCGTCCCGTCACCATGGTTGTCCTGTGGACGATCACCACCGTCGTCCCCCACGCCTAAGAGTCCGCTAAGCATCGACCCGAACGAATCATTGGACCTAGACTTCTTAACTTTTGCATCGCCAGCAATCTTCGCCTTGGACCGATCGGCAAAATTGCCAGAAAGCAAATTAGCGTTGCCTGGACCCGATCCTGGCCCCGATCCTGGTACAGCATTCAAACCACCGCTGGAATCATCTTGACCGCCTCCGATTTCACCCGGAGCCAAGTTCAAGCTATCTGAATCCGGTTGACCTGGCAGTGAATCAAGTGGCCGATCTGGCATGCGGTCCGTCACCAATGCTGGATCGATCAATAACGCGATCTGCGAAGTGTCGGGGCGCTGGTTGAAACCGTTGGGCAAAAAACCGGCAGTTTGCAACGAATCAATACGCTGGGCCAAAGGAACGCTATCCCAATTGGCAGCGTTACCAGGAATTGCAGTTTGATGTGCGGCGGCGGTCCAACTGGCCATTTGCAACATTTGCAATTCGGTAATACTGCGAAGCCGACGACGTAATTCGATTTGATACTGCGGGCTGATTAAATTCTCTAAAAATGCAGTCGAAAAATAAACGAAAATCGTATCATCGCGACTGAGTGGCATTTGAGTGCGGGCGTTGCGAAATTCAGCTGATTGCCCCAAGGTCCGAATGCCCGCGGTTGATTCCAAGAAGCGTTCCGCCAAACGAAACGAAGTGGTGACCAAATGAAAATCACCGGCGCTTACCAATACCGAACGAATCTTGCCGTTGGGCGTCTGCAATAACGTGGCCGGTTGCCCGGCGATCTGAATGTCTGTCAGCGTCACTCCGTTGGCCGCATTCTTTTTGGCGTAATCTTTTCGTTTTCCAGCCAGTTGAGATTGCAACAAGCCATTCCGAGCTTGCAAAATTATTCCAGCCGCCGCCCCATCAGAAAAAAACGTATCCAAACCAATCACGGCCACGTCCTCAATCAAGGTGCCGCCAAAAAGATCGTCCAATTGTCCCGATTCTAACGCCAATTGATCACGAAACAGATCCCCAACCATTGACTGGTAACCCCGTAACCGCACCATGCGACTTAGATCCCCACCGTGTTCATCTAACAGTTTCTTCAACCAAATCTGATTCGACCACTTTCCAAAGCGAAGATAAAAACATTCCTGAGGCACCACCTGGGCAATGGGTTCAACGCGGACATCATCAGCAATTCCCGGAAACTCATGAGCCTGCCAAAGTATGTTTTCGGGCAAAGGCAACGTCGCCGCCTCTAGTTCCACGTTCCCTTGGCACATCAATTCTTTTAAATTTTCCACTTGCACGGCCTCGGCGCCCGTCAACAGATACCACGTCTGGGTCATCGGGTCCGTGGTCGGTTGAACCGCCTTTTTCAGCATCGGCGGTTGCAGACCCAATCGCTGTTGTACCATGCAATTGAGATACGCCTGGACCAACGGCGGGTAGTCGCTGGCGGCCGTTTGTTCGTCTAACATCGCGTTAAACTGCCGCCACCAAGTGGAAGTGACCATCCGTTGCCGCAATCGACCGATCGAATCGGGCTGCAACACTATCCGATGATCCCGAGCCGCATGGATCGTAATGTCCAACGGTTGCCGCCCCACAAAGACGAACCAAATGTCAATCTGCCGAGGTTCCTGACTGACTTTGTCGACAAATTGATCGCTCACCCGTTCAACCAACGTGGGCATGATCGAAGGGTAGAAAATTCTGTTTTGCGAATCGCTCACAAACACCGCTCGAGATTGCCAACGAACCGTATCTTCAGGTGCCAGGCGAAATACCACATGGCCCACATTGTAGGGTTGCCCAATGACCGCTTCGCTGCTAACAATTTGTGGCGATGGTATCACCGGTTGCCCGTTGGCATCCAGCATCGGTCCCGCGGGTTGCCCCGGCACCGTGTTGGCATCCGGTCCATTCCCCAATAAACCTGGCAAAAGTCGTTCGTTGGGATCAACCCCCAGTCGACCGCGAATCCGATCCACTAAACCACCAGGCCGTCCGATCCGTCCTTGACCTTGTGGAGTACCGGCATCTTCTTGATTTCGACCCTGTTGCGTTCGATCTTGTTGCTGCTTTGAACGGTCCTGTTGCTGACCACCTTCCTGCGACTGACCACCTTCCTGCGACTGACGAGTCTCAATCAATGAATCCGGACCCATCAACGATACAGATCCGTCCGCTGGATCGGTATTTGAATTGCCACGGGTATCAGCAATTACGGGCCCCGGATCGCGCGCCGTACCCTGCCTCTGGGAAACATCACTCTTGGCGGAAACCAAAGTGGTTTCCTCGATCCGAAGATTCGCATCAAATACTTCGCCGTTCAAGCCAGCAGAAATCAAGAGCAACAGCAAACAAAGCGGCAGCACCTTTGCCGCAAACTCATGCAATAAACCCCGCTTAAACAATACAACCAGTCTAGATGGGGTCTGCCCAGCGGCCGAAATGTTGTGTGCTGATCTGAACCTAGTCGAACGCAGGTTTTTCTGCTGTTGCGTCACATACATCTGAAATGCTTTCCGTCCAAAATTAACTCTTGACACCCTGTGCGGCAAAAACCTGAAATACCATCAAGACAAGTACTTTTTCTGACCTTACCGCCTGGCTCAGGCCAACGCACTAACTACGGATAAATTGCCGTCAAAAGCCAAAATTTCCGCTGCAAGGCACGGCGAATCATCGCAACCATCCCATCCTTGGGCCTAAATTCGACCCCGCCCGCTAATAGCAAGTTACCATAAACCGTTGTTTGCCAATATGGACGAACCCAGGATTTGGCCGCAGACTCACTGCCTCATTACGAGGTCGCCAAGTTGCCAGCGAAGCTTTGTTTCTCGAATGAAGTGAATGCGTGGGGCTACCTTTAGATGCCGTCCCAGTCACTTGCCCGCCATCCGTTGAACCTACTGATAACAAGGAAGAATCAGGCACCGTAATTTGTTCAGTCACCGCTCTGGACAGCAGATCAGCACTGTAGCGTAACGGTTCAATTTTTGTAGCGAATCAATGCAATATTCCATTGAATGGGCATTAGACATCGCGTATACTCAACGTCGCACTAGGGTGAATCAAGGACTACTAAGCATTAATAGCGGGCTCATAATTCACTTTAAATAGCACTTCGGCGGTCCGCATTGAACGTGTCTTGGTTTGGCCGCCCGAACGATTGTTATATCAATGGGATGGCGAGCGGCCTTTTCGAACCGGCTTGCCCTTGTCTTTTAAACTACCGGGTCGTTGTATGCGTTTACCAGTTGTAGACAAACGTCAACCAATGAACTTCTCTGGTGACTTTCAGAGAGGGCAGCAACAGTATTGCGGCACAATTGCTGGGCTGTTATTGCCTGCGATCTTACTGCTTGGTGCTTGCAGTGGGAACAAGGAATTTTCCCCGGACCAAAAAACTAGACCCAAGATGGTCTTGGATCTTCACCAATTGACAGACCATCCCAAACTGGGCCAAGACGACATTATTCCGATCATGGTCGATGTTGCAGCCCAACGCGGATTAGTTTTCCAGTATCACAGTGACGATGATTCGGGGAACATGTATTTGCCCGAAGTGATGGGTGCAGGCGTTTCCTGTTTGGACTTCGACTTGGATGGTTGGTGCGACATTTATCTACCCAACGGAACGACTCTGCAAAAAGATGCACCCGACAGCCGCTTTCAAGACGCGCTCTTTCGCAACGTCGCCGGACAGTTTGTCGACGTTACTGCCGTCAGTGGAATCCTTGAACTGGAATACTCGCACGGCTGCGCAATCGGCGATTACAATCGCGATGGTTTCGAGGACTTACTGATTGCTAACTTTGGGGTTTCTAAACTGTTTGTCAATCAAGGCGACGGGACTTTTCTAGAAGTGAAGTGTCACGCGCTTTCGGCAAGCGATTCCTGGTGGACGAGTCCGTTGTTTGTGGATATCGACAACGACGGGTTTGAAGACATTGTTCTGGCCAGCTACGCCAAGTGGTACTTCGATGATGTTGCGGGGGCCTACGATCACGGCGTTGGCTATCCTGGTCCCGAACGCTTTGATAGTTCACCAATCTTGGCATTATTAAGTGATGGAACAGGCAGCTTTAGCGATCAGACCGAAAATTTCGGATTCGACAAGAAAGGGAAAGCGATGGGCATCGCGGCGGTTGACTTGGACCACGACTTGAAGAACGAAATCTATATCGCAAAC
>JBDNHU010000147.1:0-11620 GCA_041688615.1 Mariniblastus sp.
ACACGCCGCAACTGGCCCAGTCGTGAATGTCATGTCCGTACTTCGCCTTTTGATACTCGTCCTTGTACTCGATAAACGCGGGTCGGATCGAGTACGAGTATCGCTAGGCTAAGTACGATTACGAGTTGACCATGGGGCATTCAAGATAACGATCGCGGCGAACTAAAATCACTGACCTCAATTCCCAATAACTTTAATTTGCTACGTAGCGTAACACGGCTAATACCCAGGAGCGTGGCGGCTTTGAGTTGGTTACCCGCGGTATGGGTCAGAACTTGGCAGATCAGTTGACGTTCAGCGATCGATATCGCTTCGGCGTACAAATTGTCAGTGCCTGCTTCAATCCGCTGGGCAACAAATTTTTCAGAAAGGAATTCGGGATCACTCGAAGATCACTCGAAGATCGTCGATGTTCGCGGCTATCGCCAAGCGGCGGCAAAAAGTCGGGCAAAAGAATGTTACCGCGAGCGATCAGCAGCGATTGCTTCATCACGCTTTCCAGTTCACGCACATTGCCGGGCCAATGATAGCTTCCCAGCACCTCGAGCGTTTGGGGTGCGATCGTGCGGATATCCTTGCCAAATTCGTTGCTGTAACGCCGCAAGAAATACTCGGCCAATACACGCAGATCATCTTCGCGTTCTCGCAGCGGTGGTAGGTGGATCGTAACGACGCTAAGTCGAACGTACAGATCAGATCGAAATAAGCCCTCGGAAACCAGTTGCTTCAAATTGTGATTGTTTGCAGCGATGATCCGCACATCGACCTTGATCGGCCTGTTGCCACCAACGCGTTCGAACGTTTGATCTTGCAGAACTCTCAGCACCTTGGCCTGTGTCATCGGTGACATATCACCAACTTCGTCCAAGAACAACGTACCGCCGTCAGCCTGCTCAAGTTTAACGATCCGTTGTCGATGGGCGTCCGTGAATGCACCCTTTTCGTGACCAAAGATTTCGCTTTCCAACAACGCGTCTGGGATCACGGCGCAGTTAATCGCTTGAAATGGGCTGGTCGAACGCGTTTCCCTAGGTCATTTAGGAAGCGTTGACGCATGGTGTTTAAAAATCTTCGTTCGAAATATCGGTCGCACGCCATTCTCGCTCACAGGCAACTACTCATTGGAGCCGCACGGAGCAAGTGATACGGTTTTAGGAGTTATTTTTCTGGTAGCTTTCGCAACAATTTGCCGTCATCAACTGCCCAAATCCAGACCAGACCGCTTTGACCACCGGCCACAACATACTTTCCGTCCCGGCTGGACGCTATCGTGTAAGCTGCGGCGTCCATACCTGCATACGTCCGGATCGGCTGGCCGTTGGAACTGTTGTGCAAACGGACTTGCCCATCAATGCAAGTCGTCAAAATTTGATCGGTCTTACCTAGATAGTCGATGGACGAAACCTCTTTGCCAAACCCTTCAATAGAACGTCGTTTTTCGCCAGAAGCCAAATCCCAAGTCTTTACCGAAGCATCAGCGCCCGCCGTGGCCAACGCCTGCCCATCATCCTGCCAAGCGATCGACATAACATGATGCGTGTGGCCCTCAAGTGTTTTCAAAGAGGCGCCTGTTGCGACATCGGTCACCCGGCAAACTTTGTCAGCACCGACGGTCGCAATCTTTTTTCCATCGGGGGAAAATCGGACACCCAATATAGAATCGCTGTGAAGCTGACCAAAATCGCGTTCCAATGCTCCACTTTCAACTGAAAAAATCTTCAAGTCACCAAAACGACTGGGAGGCCCGCTGCCCACGGCTATATATTTGCCATCAGGACTAAAGTCCAGTGCGGTCACTCGATCACTAATCGTCACAGTGTCGTTTCGACCAATCACTTTCTCCAATTTCCACGGCATTTGCAAATTCAATTGCACTTGCTTGCCACCCCCCATAACCAACAGTCGGTGCTGGGAATCGCACACTAGCATTTGGGCCGCAACCGGCGAGGTCATACCCGCAAGTAGTCTGCCATCCACCAGCGAAAACACATTCAACCGATCATCCGCCGTCTGAACAATTAACTTGGATTCATCAACGCTAAAAGTGACTCGGCCAATTGAGGGCTCCGCTTGACCAGCGTATTGCTCCTTAAGCGTTCGCAATCGCTGAAGTTCTTGCGTTTCCAATTCGATCCGCTTCTCTTGTTCAGGAACCAAAGCCTGAACCCGTTGAACCGATTCGTTTACGGTTGCCAACGCTTGATCATGCTTTGCCAGTTCCAAATCGGCATCCGCCTTAGCGGTTTGAGCCTGAGTGGCCGCGGCATTCTTGGCCTCCAATTCCTGCTGCAAATTCACCAACTGCTGCTTTGCATCTTCAATCGCTTTCTCGGTCACCACGATCGACGCTTTCGTTGCATCGACGGCGATCAAGGCAGCTGCCAACTCTTGACCTTTGGTGACCACCACTGCGGCGGCTTTGTCGCGCCCATCTTGCACTTTGCCCTGGCTAACTTGCTCTACTTCAATCGCTTTAGTCAACGTCGGCAGCACCGCCTGGACGCGACCCACTAGCGATTCTTGGCGAACCAAGTTGTCTTGACTGTCTGCTTGATTCCGCCGCCGGTCATAGTCACCCTGGAGGACAATCAAACCCGTCGCGTCCGCCACATTCCACAACATGGTTTTCTGGTCACCAAAGGTAGCCAGTTTTGTTTGCTGGGAGTTAATCGCAAAACCATGCACCGAACCTTCGTGTTGCACCGAACGAATCACGCTCCCAGTCTGGAACTCAACAAAATCGACTTTCCCATTCTCGGCTGCAATCACGTAGGTGGGAATTTCACCGACTTGTAGACGGTCGATCGCGACAACCTCTTTAAACAAATCAAATCCGTCTTGCCTGACAAATTTACCGACACTACCTGTTTCCTGGGATGCCGTATCATTCCTGAGTCCGAAAACCTTGGTTCCGGTCTGCACCAATAGATCGTGCTGGCTAACAGCAGCGAGATGCTTCACATCTGAAATGCCTGCCGCGACCACCCTGCCAAAGCAAGACACCAACGACCGAGGATTCACCGCTTGCGGCAATGATACAATCGAAACACCGTCTGCTGGTATCAACGGGACCGGCGGTAGATCGGTAAACGTAGCATCCACTTTTGAATCTGATGGCAAGCCTTGAACTGGCGATTCGATGCCTGGCGATTCGATGCCTGGCAACAAGTGAATCTGGGCTGGCTTTTCGTCGGCCAACGTCCATCGAATAATCGTTCCTGATTGGTCGCAACTAAACAGCGCCGTCCGATCTAAAGTCCACGCCGTTGCCACCACCGCGTGCTGATGCCCAATTAAGGAGGCAATGGCCTTGCCTGTCGCTAAATCCAGAAGAACCAGTTCGTTAGATTCATTCGTAATCAACATGCTGCCAACAATGCCATCAGCCCAAAGGATTCGGCCCTGAGCCCAAACACCCGCCTGCGTTTGTTGATACTCAGTAGACCGTCGCCATATCTTGACCGTTCGAAATCCACCGGTTGCCAGTCGCTGACTGTCAGGACTGAATACAACAGACTGCACCAAATCAACATGGGCCGATAAAGCCGCCTCGACTTGACCAAGCCCCGGGTCTTTTGTCTGATCTTGGCCTTTCGATTCTCCTTTTAGCCTATTTAACGACGGGTCAGCCCCGAACGGGTCCGTGACCACAATCACCAAATTGCCAAAACCGTATCCCAAGTAGTTACCGTCAGCGGAAAGGTCTGCAGCATAGACGGGCTTCAACGATTCAGCCACCGCTTGCCACCGGACCATTCCCGCGTGTGATTGACCAGCGGGATCAGCGGTAGCAACCGCACCTGCCTTCACCCAATCCACGATCAATTTGACTTCATCCGTTGAAAGGCGAGGTGCTCCCACATTGTTGTCGTCAGGTGGCATTGCCGAATCGTCTTCGGCAATCAAACGACTTAGTAATTCGCCCTGCCCGGCGTCACCGGCAACAATCGCATCGCCACTGTCACCGCCGGCCGCCAGGGCTGGGAATGAATCCAGTGCCAAGCCGCCTTCAGCTTTCTTTTGGTTATGGCACGCAACGCAACTTCGCCTTAACAACGGAACCACTTGGGTTTGGTAATCAATGGCGTCTTGCCCTTGAGCACAAACTGTGGTCACAAAAGTCGAGATCAGTAACGTTAAACAAATCGTCAATCGTTTCATATTTCAGTTTCTTGCAAATGATCAGCCTAGACAAACCAGGCTTCACTCTTGTTGTGCAGCGGCAACTTGCAGACTCAAATTCCAAGTCCCGACCAATGGTTGCCCATTGAAATTACACGACCACTTCAGGGGCACCTGATACGTACCGCTGATCGCGGTGGCGGGAACCGTAAGTTGCAAACTCACCGAATCGACCGTAGCTGGAAATTCAACCGCAGCCGCTTGCAGACCTGCGATCGGCGGATTGTCAACCAATGAAAATTCAATCGCATCCGCGAAACCAAACTGACGCTGCACTTTCAATTCAACGTCCAATTTCGATTCAACCGCGCCAACGACAATCTGGGGAGGCTGTATCTGAAACGGTCGATCGACGATACGAAAGCGAAGCCCCGTTGTAGGCAGAAACGCGTTCACTTCACGCAAGGTTGTCACCTTTTGTAATTGCTGGACGGACGCGGTTGCCGCAGCAATCGCCGACTCCCATTCGGTCTTTTTACTGGCCATGTCTTCGGGACTTAAAGCCAATCCGCTGGTTGGCAGATCTGCTAACCCTGTTTGCAAGCTTGCCAGATAGTCTTGCTGGCGTTGCAGGGCTTGCGGGTTAGGCGTCCACTTCACCTTGGTTTCATTTTGCATCCAAAACGAATACTCGCCAGGAGCAGCATCCACCGCCAATTGCAGTTCGGCACTGGCTTCACTTTTGTCTGCTTCGACAGCCACTTCACCTAAAGTCACCTTGGGCGGCAGATTCTGAGGGCGAAGTACGCATCGTCCATCGCCGCCTGGCCGCCGAGTGACCTTAATCGCAAAGGGCAACTTCCCGCCGCGACACATCTCCAAAACATTCTCGTCGCCTAGCTGAACAAAGATCGGTGCCACTTCCGCTTCATTGACCGCCAGGCTAAGGTTCGCCGTCAACCTAGATTCAATCGAATTGCGTTGGGGAGAGGCTGGACGGACCATGGTGGCCGAATGAGCCAGCCGTTCCATGCCAGGCTGATCCATTGACTGTCCAACAATCGTCACATCGCCCTGCCAAGACTTCGCGTTTTCACTGCATGCGACCGTTAGCATGGCTTCGTTTATTCCACGGGGAACCACGACCCACGGGCACGTCACCCCCTCGGGCAGACCTTCAACTCGTAAATCAATCGGGCCATCGAAACCATCAGTTCTTAGCACTAAGACACGAATTGACTCAGTTCCGCCCAACGCTAAATTGGCCGCCGCCGGACGCCATGCCGCAGGGGCGTTGTTAGGGTACGGTCGATAGGCCAGTAGACGAAAATTGGGCGACGAAGGTTCCACTCTTAAGACGTAGGCCAAGCGGTTTTGACTGCGTTGCCCCGAAGTGTTGTCCAAAATCTTAATTCGGTAAACGCCGGCCTCAGCCGCTGTAAAATTCAAATTGGGATCCAAACGCTGCAAGCGAACATCAGGCCCACCGATGGTTCCTGCGTCATCTTGCTCGGCCACCTGTTGCAGGGACTCCACACCTTCGGGATCCCGATTGACCTTGTACAAAACGATTCTAGGGTCCGTCAGCGAACCAAGACTGGCCGACGCCACTTGGACGCTGAATGCCTGCCCAGCGGTAGCCTGAAAATCATGATTCGCTACACGGCTCTGGTCATCAAATTCGGATGCAATGCGAAACGGCAGGGTTTGCAGGGCCGAGTCAGGTGTCCCAAAGGCCATCGGATCCACCCAATCTGCTTCAATCGCAGCAGGATCCAAACTACTGGGGCGTTGTCCCACCACTGGTCCTTGGGTGGCCAATCGACCGAAAGACTTGACTTGCCCCATCGTCTTGAGCAACACCTGCAATTCGCACTCCAGTTGCTTGCCACTGGCATCAAGATCAATATCCTTGACCACCAAATCGACAGCCGCACCTGTTAAGGCCGACACTTCGGCCTGCATTGCGTAATGATACTCGTCGCCACCTCGATGCAGAAAATCATACATCTGCAGATGGTAGTCGCCATCTTGCTGGGCTATCCAATCGATCACCGCTGGAAATTGCCCCACCGGACGCGACCGCTGAATCTCTCGTCCCTCCGGATCCAACAGAATCAGAACGGGAATCGCAGCAGAATCTAATTGCTGAGCCTGGGCAACCACTTGAGCACGCTGCCCCTGAGAAAGTGCCAGGCGATAAAAATTACTTTGTTGCGGCTGACACTGTCCGTACACGACACTTACCGGCGGCAAAACTGCGGCCGTTTGCCTGCTTGAATGATCGTCCTTAAATATGACCGCTGGCGACTTTGTCACCAAGAATGATCGCGGGCTTGACAGGCCATACCGTCCAAGAGCCCGCACTTCGTACACGCCAGGCGGAACTTCAGGATCAATGGTCACTTGAAACTGCCCGAAGGTCGGTTGCGGCAGAGATTCTAACAAGCGTGCAGGCTGGGTCTTGACCTCCGCAACAATTCCCGGGTGCGAAAATCTCAAGTGTGCAATTTCATCTAAATTTGCACCGGCTATGACGGACACATCGATCATCTGCCCAATCTGGCCTCCGGCAGGCACCAACGCATTCATTTCTATCGCAGGAATTTGTGCCGCCGCGATGAATAAATCACCCCATAATACGGTCGCAAACACAGACCAACTAACGGAGTTGACAAGGCAGCGAAAACCAAAGATGTTCATGGACAACTTTACTTGATTTAATGGTTGAATAGGAATTCTTTGCTATTGATCAAGGCCCAAATCAAGTCTTCATAGGCTTGCCGACTCGTGATCTGTCGCTCCTTCAACTGTTGTTCGTCCGTCATGCTCTGGGCGGCGATTCGGGTGGCACTCTCCTCTTGCTTCTTGTCCATATAAACAATCGCCACTTGCAATTCTTCTTGCGACGGTTGCCTACTTAATGCCCTTAGGTACAGTTCTCCAATCGACGCTTCAAGGTCTACATCCGGTGCAGCGGCCAACATCATAGGCCTTGCTTGATCATTGGATAATTTTGACTGGATATCCTTAGAATTCAACAGATGAAGACTCTGGGCTAGGTTCGCCTCCTGCGAGCGTTCGCATTCGCAAGCGGTCGTGGAATCAGGCTGTCCAAATACCGTCAAAAAGTACGAATCGAAACTGGTGTCGGGCAAGCTAACCGACCGAGTGCCCAGGGGCATGCCTGCAAATGGTGTGGAAGTCCCGACAACCTGATCCACCGAATCGATCAACATTTCCGCCTGCAGACGCTTGGGGTAAAAACGTGAATAACTCGTCTTGTCACCCAAATTATCTGTGTTGGCCAAGGAACTTAGGCGGTATGAATTGGACGTACAAATCAACCGCACCAGTGACTTTAGATCAAAATCACTCTGGATGAAGTAATCCGCCATACCGTCCAGCAATGCGGGATTGGACGGTGGATTGGTCGCTCGCATATCATCTTCGGGTTCCACCAATCCGCGACTAAAAAAGTGTTTCCAGTAACGATTCACCAAAGCCCTCGCAAAGAATGGATTGTCACCGGCAACCATCCAATCAGCCAACTCGGATCTTGGATCTGCGTCCGAATCCAACTGCAACGGCAGCGAATCTAGACCGGCAGGCGGTAAATATTTTCCAGTTTTGGGGTGACTAGCTCCTGCCCCACCCATTCGGTTGATGAACCGCGGTTCTTCGGGTGCGTCACCTTCTTTACGTGCTACCTTGGAAAAGAAGGCCGACATGTGAAAATAATCAGCTTGGCTCCATTTCTCATAAGGATGGTGGTGGCAACGGGCACATTGAATCCGCTGTCCCAAGAAAAGCTGCGCCGCATCTTCGACTCGCGATTCCGTGCTGGGCACTTCACGGTACCAGGCGACCGCTGGATTGACATCGACCGACCCACTGGCAGTTAACAAATCGCGGACCATTTGATCATAGGGCTTGTTACTATAAAACCCTTCTCGCAACCAATCGTAGAACGCGAAAGTACCAAACTGTTCGCCTACCCCATCGCGGCGATTGCGCAAAATGGTGCTCCACTTCTTGGCAAAGAATTCTGCGTAGTCAGAACTGCCCAGCAAACGATCGACCAATTCATCAGCTTTGGCAGGGTCGGTTTCATTCGAATACGCCTTGGTTTCTTCCAATGTCGGCAAGCGGCCCGCCAAGTCCAAGGTCACTCGCCGCAAAAACGTCGCGTCGTCGCAAAGTTGAGATGGAGGAATCCCGAGTGTCTTCAAGTTCGCAAAAACATGTTGATCAACCACGTTACGCGTCTCTGGCCAATAAGAAATTTCCGCTCCTAAAGGCACGCTGGCTCGAAACACGGCCACCTGCCCTTGGTAGCGGGCCATCACTGCGACGTCGCCCGCCTGAGCCTTCAAAGACACAAGGCCCTGGGGGTCAACTTCTGCAATATCTGTATTGTTGGATTCGTATTGAACGGTCTGCGTAATGTCTTCCACTCGGCCATCGCTGTAGTAGGCAAGTGCAGCCAATTGCTGTGAACTTTCGCGAACCAGTGTCCGGGTTGCTGGCGAAACTTCAATTCGCTGGACGACTGGATCGTCCGCACTTCCTTTAGGCATACCCTGGGCAATCCAACGTACCAGCAAACGATATTCCTGCGAATCTTTGGTCAAGCGTTGTCCACCGCCATGCGGCGAAGCATTAATCGCTTTTTGCAATAATAAACTCTGTTCTGGCGCTGCGGGAAACACTCGGCGGCCTCGGGATTCATTGACCAAGTGTTCATAATCTTCGCCAGGTTCAAAACCCAATAGTGAAAGCTTGAATCCGTTTTGCCCAGCTGCTTTGCCGTGGCAGCCACCGCCATTACATCCGTACTTTGTAAAGATCGGGACGACTTGATTCGAGAAACTGACTGACTCGATCGACTCAAGTCCCGTAACTTCCAACACAACCTCGGCTAGATGATCACCCAACTTGGCGACCACTTTCCCGATTCCATTAGCTTTGGGCGACACCATGCCGTTGGCATCCACAGTCGCCATACTCGACGGTTCCACGATAATCTCAGCATCGCGAGTCACATCAAACAACTGCCCGTCTTTTTCAACCGCAGCCACTTGGAGCTGGCGACGAGCATCCGCGCCAGAAAGTTGAATCCCTGCAGCCTTGGGCAATTCAAACTGGATGCGAACCAACGTCAAGGCAGACGGGCCTTCGGGATCGGATCTGATTTCACTGACTGGCGAACCGCCAAACCCTTCCGCCGTGGCCACCTTGGTACACAATGGGAACGACGACGTAGCCAAACCTATCAACGCCGCTTGCAACAACGCAAACGTTGATTTCCAGGCCGTTTTCTTACTGCGAAGCTTACTCATCATCAGACCCGATCATTTTTTAAGCGCAAGCTGTAAACATTAGAGGCAAAGATCGATTGGCCGGAGCCCGAAAACCGTTTCTTTGTACAAACCACCGCAGACACTCGCTAGAGATCTCTTCAACCGGCGAACCTAAATCAGTTCCGCGATTGGGCCGTGATCCACCAAGTATTGGGGACGGCCGGTGGGATCGTTAATGGTGGTGGTCGCCGTATCAATACCGACATTATGATACAGGGTCGAAATAATCTCCTGCATTTCAACAGGACGTTCCGATGCGTACTCCCCTAATCGATTGGTCGCACCGATGGCTTGCCCCGCTCGAATACCACCACCCGCTAGGAACGCACAACTGACGTTCGCCCAGTGATCTCGCCCTGCTTCATTGTTAATTTTGGGCGTTCGACCGAACTCACCCCACACGACGATACTTACGTCGTCCAAAATGCCTCGCTGATCCAAGTCTTCAATCAACGCACTGAGACATTGGTCTAACTTCCCGCCATGATCACGAACCAAATCAAAGTTTTGCCCATGACTATCCCAACGTCCGAAACTGAGGCTAACAAAACGCGCACCCGCTTCGACCAATCGACGCGCCACCAGCAAATGTTCATTGCATGTTGGTGCTCCATCATACTGGTACTTGTACGGTTGCCCGGTGCCATAGCGGGCAACCAACTTAGGGTCTTCTTTGGAAAGGTCCAACGCATCCAATAATTTACTGCTGGTCAAAACATCAAACGCTTTTTGACCAAACGCATCCATTCCCTCCATGGCGCCGCTGATATCAATGTCACGACGCATCTTGTCAATGCTGTTTAGCAAACCACGTCGGTCTTGCAGACGATCTAAAGTAATGTCATTCAACTTCATATTCTCCATACCCGGACCGTCAGGCTTGAACGGAGAATATGCAGCACCCAAGAAACCTGATGCACCAGGATCAGACCAAGGCAAATGCTGAGTGCGATTAGCGAGCCCAATGTTAGCGGGCACCGAAGGATCGACTGCTCCCTTGAGTTTCGCCAACGCTGAACCAATCGAAGGGCGACCACCCAAGGTTCGTAAATCGTCGGGAATCCAGCCGCTCATGCATTGATACGATTCATGTCGATCCTTGCAGCCGACCACCGAACGTATCACCACCGACTTATCCATCACCTTGGCGATTTGTGGAAAGACTTCGCAAATCTGAATGCCTGGCACACGGGTCGCGATTGGCCGAAACTCGCCACGAATTTCCGAGGGCGCTTCGGTCTTGATGTCCCACATATCCTGATGCGGTGGGCCGCCCGCCAAGAAGATATTGATCACCGCCTTATGCCCAAGGCCAGCGGTGCTGCGGACAGGCGCTGCTTGCCCCGCCTCGGCACGCAAGAGATCCGCCAAGCCAAAGCCATTGGCTCCGAACGTTAATCCGCCAATCGCTAAGAAGTTACGCCGAGAAATGCCGTCGCAATAACGGCCGCCTTTGCCAAAGATCGTTAACATGGCAACACCGCATCAGTAGGAAGGAGGGGGGAGTATTCTTGGGGGGAGCTTCAGGTGGGGTCTTGGCCGCATTTGAGCGACACCCTCAAAGGGACGCCGCAAATGGCTGAAGCCTGTTTCAACAACTGGCCGCGTCAAGCAATTGGCTTTCAACCCAAAGTTAACACGCAATCGCTAACGACCGCTTATCTAAACTGTAACCCATCTTTATTGTGGTCGATACCGCCATAACAATGCAAGCGAAGAATCTGCTGCTTGGTTGGAAATTCAGCACAACCGACACAGGAAAAGGCTCAAATTGACTGGGCCCCCCTGCGCAGGCAAGATTAAGCGAGCGACAAACACCTTCGTTTCAGCCAGACTCATGCAGGAAAGGCGTTTGATTACTCCGCATTTTTACGGCAAAACGGCCACTCACCGCGCAGCAGGAGGTTCACAACCCGCAAAATAAGAAGACCTTAAGGCCCGTTCTTCCCCCTTCAGCGGCCCAATCCACTGGCCCCCTGTTCTTATTTTTTTTTTTGGAAAGCCCAATACCGTGAATCGAAAAGCTGCGACTGATTTTGACCAGGAACTGTTGGATCTTTACGACGATTATGCGCACGACCGCATTGAACGTCGTGACTTTTTAGATCGAGCCAGAAAGTTCTGCGTAGGCGGCA
>JBDNHU010000148.1:0-22903 GCA_041688615.1 Mariniblastus sp.
CATAAACTTCAAACGTAAACGTCTGACCTGCGAGTGGTGTTAGACGAAGTGCCATTTGGCCATCTCGCCCAGCGGTCACTTGATACCAGGTTGTACCATCGACGTTGACACTGGCATTCTTCGCAAAGACCGTTCCTAAACCGTCGGCGGAAATCGTCTGAGTTTGGATTGTCGATTGAATCGAATAGTGACCAATACCCGCAAGAGTCGACAATTGAAGCGTGTACTTTTGACCGGCAACCACATTCATCGTCAGCGTGTTGCCATTAACTGTTGCCGCATTTCCAAGTGACTGCACCGCCAAATTCAAGTCATGGGTCTGGGCGAATGAAAAGGTCATTTGTCCCGTTCGACCTGCCTGGAAGCTAATTACATCCTTGTCGCCAAAGGTCCCAATGGTTCCGTTTAGCTTCTCGCCGCCGTTTAACACACCAATATCCGTGGCACTGGCCAAGGAATCTCCATACTGGTCGGCAATAATTGATTCGACGGCACTTTGAAGATTGATTTTATTGTAGTTTAGCCCGGTCAGCGAATCATAGATTTTGTCGGCTGTGCTTTGCAGTTTCTGATAAATCACCGCCTGGTCAACATCTTCGTAGCCCATGAATTGCATGGCCTCTCGGACCAAAACACTGGCGCCCGCCACATAGGGCGCAGCCATGCTGGTTCCCGAAGCGCCCAAGAATTTTGAAGAAACCGCATTGCCCATCAGGTGACCAGGCACAGTGCTTCTAATGCTTTCACCGGGTGCCACCAGTACATTTTCATTCCGCTGCGAAAAATCACTTAACTGCCCATCACTTCCATGACTGGCGACAGGAACCACATGGTCGCTGACCGCCGGGTAGCTAACACCTACTGTTTTGAAGTTGGCAAAACTATTGCCAGCAGCAACACTAATGAAAATTCCATCCGCTTCCAACTGCGCGAACTCTTCTTCCAAATTTGCCCAATCTGGGACCGTACTGGCGTTCCAATTGGTTCCGATCGATAAATTGACGGTTGTGATTGGATTGCGAAAATTGTCTTTGTTGTCGTGAACCCATTGCAGCGCTTGTTCGACCCATGCCAAACTTCCATTGCCATTGTCGTCAAACACGCGCAGACCCACTAGATCCACACCTGATGCCACACCGCGATTGACACGGTCGCTGCTGCCAATAATTCCTGAAACATGAGTTCCGTGGTAACCTGCACCGCCATCATCAAACGGATTGGCATCGTTTTCGGCAAAGTCCCAACCACCAACCACGCGATAGTTTTCGCCATAGCCGCCACCCAGCGCATAATGGTCCCAAGCAATGCCCGAATCGATAACGACAACCGTTTGACCATCACCTTCAAATCCGTAATTATCATAAACATGATTCACGCCCGTTTGATTGTGCACTTCATCCAAGCTGATTGCGGTCGTTTCCACTTGCTGCGAAACCTGGACATCGACGGCAATATCAGGCATGTCGGTCAATGCCTGAGCAGACATCACCAAACGACTTTCAAGCGTTTCAAACCGAGCGTTCTTCTCTAGAGAAGGCGAATTTTTCTTGGACATCGGTGCAGCGCATAAGTGATGAGGTTCACAGACAACCACAACGACACCACCATTGCGCAATGCAACAGCACGTCGATGCAGCGAACCATCAATGGTCCCAAGAAAGTCAGCATCCAAGCCGACTGGGGAGTAGAGCAATCAATCAGGTACTCGGTTAAACGCAACCCATTGATATCGTGACAAGCGTTGTTGACCAACATTCGCAGCCATGTCTACTACGAAGACACACCAAGAATGTTCGACAGATAAGTGCCATTTGCTTGCACGTTGGGGCGACGCACATTCAAATGATTAAACCATGCCCTGGTTCCACAAGACGCCGTCTTGCTTACAGTTGACAGGGGCTAGAAAATCGCAAAGCCAAGGGGATGAACTTATCGCAACTTCCGGCCAACTATAGGTTATAGATATTTGCCCATCACTCGCCTGAACCACGTTTTCAATTTCTTTTTCTACCCCTAATTCCAGGCGTTGTTTTTAGGCAACAATGCTGCAAAACAGCAACACTCCTCTAGGGGTCTGCCAACCCAGTCAAACCGCAGTTTGCTGGCAACGAGGATCCAGGCATCCAAAAAACGTGTTCCACCGACAACGACTTAAGTTCTTTAAAAACAGCTACTTACAGCAAAGCTAAAATAAATTATCGGCTCGTCAATAACCCTCGGACCTATCGTGTCACTAGGGTTTCGAATAATGGGCATCGGCAACTCAGCAACCGTTTGGGATTGAGCTTGCAGTGAAATTTTTCTGCCTGAAAACGAACAAGCGTACACCACGATTCGTTTATTGGGTTCTGACTCAGATACGTTTGAAAGGAATACAAACGATGTTAGTTCTTGCTCGAAAGAAAAATGAAACGATTGTCATCAATGACCAAGTAGTGATCGAGGTCTTGCAAATTAAAGGCAAGACGATTCGACTTGGAATCGTCGCCCCAGACGACGTCCGAATCGCTCGAGGCGAATTGAAGCCACTTGAAAAACAATCGTCAACCACAAAGAATGCTCCAGCTGCAGGCGGCTCTAGGGTTGCAGAAGGCACTGTGCTTGCAGAAGGCACTACGGTTGCAGAAGGCACTACGGTTGCTAGTCGAACCAAGTCTTCACTGGCCAATTACATGAAAAGATCGACTCTTTCCAAAGCAGACTCCTCAGCACCTGCCAACGAAGTGGCCGAATCGCGAGGTGTATTCCAAGCATCAATGACCAATGCAGCCGCTCGCTTGGCACTACTATCCGAGGAAGATCAAGATATTGAAATAGTTGACCATTCCAATTCGCAAATCGCAGATGAACCCAAAACGATCAAGTACCAAGCGATATGTGAAATTGAATTACCGAATCATCGATTTCACTTATCCTCGAATTAGCAAAGACTTGACTCCCCCCAGGTGACGCTCAACGCTTGCCGGCTAAACAATATTGTTCCGGTGGTCGCGATGAACCACATCACAACCACCCGACAAACTTCCCGGTCGTGGCGTTGATATTGCACCATTGGTTCACACGCGGAGACAAAATCGACCCCACAGACCCAGTCATCGCAGCAACGGAAATTCTGTTCCGCCGCTGTGTTGGCGTTTCTTGACAACACTGCCTGGCTTCTGTCTTGCAGCATGTTTCTGGTTGACCACAGGTGAAATCCTTGAAGCTCTCGCCCAGATCGTGTCAGAAGGTCCTTTCTAAATCACAGCTTGCTGCCCAAAAATGTGTTAGTTGCCAACCACTTCCCCGTGGAACCTCCCCATTTCCACTGGCCACTAAATGAATTGCCTACCATTATTAGTGATGAATTTCACCGTTTCGCGGTATGCTAGAATCTGCCGGATCATCGCCTGAACCGGCAGTGGATCAGTGATCGATCAAGGTGTTGCATTCATTTTTGCGAACGGTACTTCACCCCAATCGCAATGGCCTGTGAGTAGCGCAGGTCTGCTTTCGGTGTATCCGCCAATCTCGCCCGCTGTCCATTACCGCAGGGCCTTTTCCACGTTGCTTTCTGAAATACGTTGCTTTCTGAAATACGGGGCTTTCTGAAATACTGGGCTTTCTGAAATACTGGGCTTTCTGAAATACGCGCTTCCCAAAATACGTGCTTCCCAAAATATTTGCGTCCTATCAAGAGAAACTGACTGACCACTGAGTGGAGAAACTGCCTGTGTCCAAAACGCCGATTCGCCACTTGGTTGTCATTTTTGGGGATCAGCTAGATCACGACGCTTTGATCTTTGACGACTTTGACAAAGACCGTGATATGATTTGGATGGCGGAGGTTCTGGAAGAATCCCAGGTGGTTCCTTCGCATAAAGTTCGCACTGCCATGTTCCTTTCGGCGATGCGACACTTCCATGTGGAATTGATCCAGCGAAACCTGCCTGTCGAATATACCAAGCTAGACGACCCCGACAACGAACAAACGTTCGCAAAGGAATTAGCGCGGACCATTCGCCGCCTGCAACCAGAAGAAATACGAGTCACCCAACCGGGAGAATTTCGTGTCTTGGAAGCATTGAAACAGGTCGCCAAAGGCGAAAATTTACCGCTAAACGTGCTTGCCGATCCCCACTTTTTTAGCCAACCAGAAGAATTTGCAAAGCACGCTGAAGGTCGAAAAGAAGTTCGCCTAGAATATTTCTATCGCGAACTGCGAAAGAAACACAACATCTTAATGGCCAACGGAAAACCCGTAGGCGGCAGCTGGAACTACGACAAAGAGAACCGCGGCACATTCTCGAAAAAAGGGCCAGTCGATCTAAAAGTTACTCGCAAATTCACGCCCAATAAGATCACGAAGCAGGTCTTTGAAATCGTGAACACGCTGCTGCCCGAAAATCCGGGCAACTTGCAGAATTTTGATTGGCCGGTGTGTCGAAACGATGCCTTGTTGGCCCTCAGCGATTTCATTGAACATCGTCTGGCCGATTTCGGGAAATTCCAAGACGCGATGTGGCAAGGCGAACCCTTTCTCTATCATTCTCGCTTGTCTGCTGCTCTTAATCTTAAACTACTAAACCCAAGAGAGGTCGTTGCGGCCGCCGTCACTGCCTATCAAGAAGGAAACGTTCCACTAAACGCCACCGAAGGCTTCATCCGACAGATCCTTGGCTGGCGAGAATACGTTCGAGGTGTCTACTGGTGGCTGATGCCTGATTACGTGCAACGCAATGCAATGAATGCAACTCAGGATCTACCTGAATTTTATTGGACGGCGGAAACTGACATGAACTGCATGTCAAGCACGATCAAACAAACCCTGGATTACGGCTATGCTCACCACATTCAACGCTTGATGGTAACGGGACTGTTCGCCCTGTTGTTGGGTGTGGACCCAAAACAAATCCACTCGTGGTATTTGGCGGTGTATTTGGATGCGGTGGAATGGGTTGAATTGCCCAACACCCTGGGGATGTCTCAATTTGCCGATGGAGGCGTGATGGCTAGCAAGCCTTACATCGCCACCGGCAAATACATTGATCGAATGAGCAACTACTGCAAGGGTTGTCGATTTGACCCGAACCAAAAAACGGGGGAAGACGCCTGCCCATTTACCACTCTGTATTGGGACTACCTTTCACGTCACCAAGAAGCATTGTCCAAGAATCAACGAATCAGCTTGCAGCTTCGCAATTTGGAACGATTGGAAGGCGAAGAAATTCAGGCCATAAAAAAGCAAGCCGCGACGTTGCGCAAACAAATCGCAAACAAGCCGCCCGCAGACAAAACGGGACGCTAAATTCCAAGATTCAATAGCTTAATGCTTTGAACCACGCGACCTTCGTGGTAGCAAAAGACAAAGATCAGAATCACCCCAACTGCCAACCAGTGAACACTTGGTTTAAACTTGGGTTGCCGCACTTTCTATTTCGGGCGCCCATTAGGCCAGACAGATTGCAACGCTCAAATTAATGATCGACCCCCATGAACTCTGCCACAGACGTGAACTTTGCCACAGACGTGAACTTTGCCACAGATATGAACTTTTCCACAGACGTCGTCGCAGCTGCTGATTTTATTCGCTCGAAATGGCCAAATCGTCCCCGCCTGGGCATTATCCTAGGAACCGGTTCTGGTGGCGTCGCAGAACGTTTGGAAATTGATCAATCGATCGACTATGACCAGATTCCTGGCTTTGTGCGAAGCACCGCCACGGGCCACAAGGGCAGGGTGATCTGTGGACGGTTGGGACTGATCGATACGATCGCCATGCAAGGGCGATTTCATTTGTACGAAGGCTGGACCGTCGAGCAAATGGTCTTTCCAACTCGCATGATGATCGCACTGGGAATCGATGCATTAGTCGTAACCAATGCCGCAGGCGGAGTCGACCCAAAGATGAATCAGGGTGACTTGATTCTGCTGGAAAGCCACATTGATTTACTTTCTTACTGGCATGGAAGTCGTCCGTTCCAAATTGACCCCATGGTGCAGCGGCCTACCACCCGAGCAGACAGGGCGTACGACTGCCGTTGGCGGCAACTGGCACAGTCGGTCGCTGACGAAAATCAAATCACTGCTCGCAGTGGTGTTTACGTTGCATTGCACGGCCCGAATTATGAAACACGAGCCGAATACCGAATGATTCGAAAAATCGGAGGAGACGTCGTTGGCATGAGTACCGTCCCCGAGGTTAGCATCGCCAGCCTCCACCAAGTCCCCGTCCTGGCTATCAGCATCGTCACCAATGTCGCTAAGCCCGACGCGCTGACAGAAACCAGCGGCGAAGAAGTTGTACACGCCGCAAAAGATGTCGAACCCGCGCTGCTAAAAATTATCCATCAAAGCACGCATCAATTTTTTGGCCTCAAAGCTTAACTCCTGAACTGCGATCTCTTGGAAACGCCCGAAAGTGTTGACCTAGACAACAACAAATTGAAACTCCGCAATCTCGCACCCGCAGGAAAGAGTCTGCACTTGGCGGTTTCCAAGTGATGGCCAGGCGCTTAACGATTCGGGCAGCCGCAGCACTCAAAAAGATCACGATCCACAATGCCAATGGCAACCGTCGATCCAATGGATTTGAAAAATGGGTCCAGGAAATCACGCACCCTAATACGTTGCCTTCTGGAACTTGGCCGCACCTGATCCTGAAATCCTTTGGTTAGGCGCATCGCGATCCCGGGGAAACCAGCAAAGAAGTGCAGAACTCCACTTCAAAGTCGCAATCTCCCTGTATTTTGGTGATTCTTGCGACTTCTTCGTCCAATTGCCTAAGAACCAACCAACGCCAGCGAAGACATCAATGTGATATCATTTCAATGTCATGTTTTCTCGTTTTCCAGGAACAATCCAATGAAACCTAAGACTCAAGAATCGCAAATTTCGGTGATCAATGGCTGGTTGATGATGGCGTCGACCATCGCAACCGCCCTGATGACCATCGGCAGCTTCCTGCTGTTCCTGCTTCCCACCATTCAAAAAGACGGTCCAGGAGCGTTGGAGGTGACCTTCTTAATAGGCACCGTCTTCTTGCTGGCAGGCTTTATCTTTTTGTGCAATGGCTTCTTCACCTTGCAGCCCAACATGGCGGCCGTGATCACCTTGTTTGGCAAGTACAAAGGCACTGTTTTGAACGACGGTCTACACTGGACCAACCCAATTAATCGGCGTGAGAAAGTGTCCATGCGAACGATCAACTTCACGATCCCAACGCTGAAAGTGAATGACCTTCGCGGCAATCCGATTGAAATTGGTGCCGTTGTGGTGTGGAAAGTTCTCAACACTGCACAAGCAATGTTTGATGTGCACGACTATCGTGATTTTGTACGCGTTCAATCAGAATCTGCACTGCGTCATTTGGCCAACACTTATCCTTACGATCATGGTGAAACGCAACATGAAGGCGAAGTGACGCTTCGCAGTGACGTTGAAGAAGTGTCTCAGGCATTGCAACACGAACTGCAAGAGCGTCTTGCAAAAGCTGGTGTGATCGTTGAAGAGACTCGTTTAAGTCACTTGGCTTACGCACCTGAAATCGCTGGTGCCATGCTAAGACGTCAGCAAGCCGAGGCTGTTATTTCGGCCAGAAGAATGATTGTTGAAGGCGCAGTTTCCATGGTACAGATGGCGTTACATGATCTAGCAGAAAAGAAGGTTGTCGAACTTGATGAAGAACGAAAAGCCGCAATGGTATCCAACTTGCTGATTGTGCTTTGTAGCGAAAGTGAAGTGCAACCGGTGATCAATTCCGGCACCCTGCACAACTAGCCCCAATGACCACCGTCTCAGGGATCCACTGATCCCTGAGACTTTCGTTCTTGCCAACGTTGACAAGATGGACTGTCTCGCTCACCTCAACGCCAGGAAACAAAGGGTGCCATTGATGAGCAATCGGAAAAGCGTTCCGCTTCGAATTTCGCATTCCTTGTATGAACAGCTGCAACGAATGGCCGAACAAGAGCTGAGAAGCGTAAATGGTCAGATCGAATTTTTATTAACGCAAGCGGTTCGCAAACAAGGGCGATCCGTTTCGCCGTCACCCAATCCCGCCAACCACCAGAAACCGCCGCCGGTCGATCCGTCTGAAGCAGATGATGCCGAGGGTTAGTGCCTGCTGTTCCCAAACACACCACGGCTTCCAGCTGGCCGACCGGCTGCCCCCACAGCCAAAGCATCGTTCTGGCCTCCCGCACGTTCCAGCTCCGACCGGTTCGGAGGCAGGTCGCGCACCGGCGAAACCTTGTCCAGCAGGCATAGAAATCCAAGATTCCCAAATTAAAAGCTTTAGTTGCCAAGGTGGCTTTGCTTGAAATCGGTCGGCCTCATCGCCTGCGGCCATTGAAAACCTTGGCCAATGCCTTGTTTTTCAGCGTTTGCGCCAAACAACAGTAGATTTGGGCTTGAAAAAGAGCGGATATTTGTAATAATTCGCGGCTCGCTTCGGGCCAGACCCGTAGCTTTAATTCATTGGCAAAGAGCGTCGCGGTTAGCTCCACTGGAACTAACCTTCTGCCCTAGCAGAAAAACAATTGCGTTTCACCGTAACCGGTTACTTGCGATTGGACAAATGTTGTAGGGCCTCACCTTGTAGTCACAAGTGATGCAGACAGACACTTTTTCCCTGCCCTTGTAACGTTAGTGGAGAAGTTAATGGCTCGTTATACCGGCCCCAAAGGCCGTATCAACCGTCGTCTAGGGATGATGGTTTACGAAAGCAATGGTGCCCTCAAGGCATTGGAGAAGCGGAAGAATCCGCCAGGCATGCACACTCGTGGACGCCGCCCATCGAACTACGGTTTGGGTTTGCGAGAGAAGCAAAAGATTAAGCATTATTATGGCGTAAGCGAAAAGCAATTACGCCGATACTTTGACATTGCCAAACACAGCAAGGGCAATACCGGCGATAACTTGCTGCTTCTTTGTGAACGACGATTGGACAACGTAGTACGCCGCGTTGGCTTGACAAAGACTCGTCCACAATCTCGTCAAGGTGTGGCTCACGGTCACTTTCATGTCAATGGTGCACGAGTCGACATTGCTTCGTTCCAGGTTCGTCCTGGCGATGTGATCACCGTTCGCGTCAATGAAAAGCTACGAAACTACTATCGTGGCAACCTTGCAAACAGCAACACCGAAGGCCTTGAGTGGGCCGGTTTTGATGGTGACACCATGACAATCACTGTCCAAAGCCAGCCTAGCGCCACTGACGTCAGTCTTCCCGTGGACTGCAACATGGTTGTCGAATTTATGTCGCGTTAGTCTGATTTCGAAGTTCAATGTTCGCTTGGCAAAACTGTCAACGGCACTGGAAACCAAACAAAGCCATCGCAAACTACCATGCTTGCGATGGCTTTTTTCATTTCTTGCCCTTCCGGGTTGCTCGTATAGGCGGCAACTGGCTTCGGCGACTTGTGGCGATCAAGCAGCTGGAATTGACGGCATGTCACATCAAGTCCATCTCAAGAGAATCAATGAGTGACTTAATGATTACAAGAGCCGTTTAGGCTAGGCAAGTAGAGAATTCAAACCATAACGCGCACCCTGCGCCAAGAAATGCGTCTACGCTTTTGCCCGCACTTGCTCGTTAAAAAAATTGCTCGTTTTTTCTTAGTACCGACCATCGCCGCTTAATGGCTGAAGTCATCGAATGCCGTCCCATTTCGCCTCGCAAAATCAACCCGCAGGTTCCCAAAGACCTTGAAACCATCATCATTAAATCGATCTCCTCGGAACCTGAGAAACGGTATCGTACTGCCCAGGAGATGTCAGAAGATTTACAGCGTTTCCTAGACGGACAACCGATCAAGGCCAGACGAATCAGCATCGCTGAACGGTTCACCAAATGGACCAAACGACATCCCGCGATCGCGACCCTTGGGTGCGCGATTGTCATGTTGATCGGCTTAGGCATGGCGGGCATCACCTGGAAATGGCGCGAAGCCGAGGCAAACTATCGCGAAGCCATGCGGCAAACCCAAGTTCGAGAAATATACTTTTCCAAAGCGCTCGAGGCCGTCGACCAAATGCTGCTACGCGGCGGCTCGGATAAGTTGGCTAACATGCCCCGCATGAATCAAGTCCGCCAAGATCTTCTTCAAGATGCGTTGCCATTCTACACCGCGTTCTTGGATGAATCGGATAACGATCCGTCTTTGCGGGCCGACATCGGAAAGGTCTATCGGCGAACCGGAGACATCCCACAGCGTTTGGGCGATCATGGGAAAGCTGTCATCGCCTTCCAAAATTCTCACGATAAATTTTCTCAGCTGCATCAACAGTTTCCATCCAACACCAACTACCTACGAGACCTAGCAGCAGCCAATTCTAGCAAGGCGAGCGTCCTGCTGGTTTTAGGAAAAAATGCCGAAGCAGAAACCCGAAGCACCAAAGCCATTGAATTACTTAAAGTAGGTTTGGCACAAATCACCCAAGCAGACGCGCCGCTAGAAATCTAACGTTGGAACAGGTTTCTAGCGGATGCCAAATATCACTTAGGAGTAATCCAAGTGACCTCCAAGGGTGTCACGCATGCGATCGATGAATTGAATCAAGCCAAGGAACTGTTCGATCAATTGCCGGCCAATGTTCTAAACAAAAGTCTAAAGTCCAAACACGCTGAATGCCTGGACGCGTTGGCCCAAATCTACGATGCGATCAATCGACTAGAGGAAGCAATCCACCTGCGAGAGAGATCGATTGCGATCACTGAAGCGTTCATTGCCGAATTCCCGGAATCGCCCAACCATAAAAATTCACTGGCTGACAGCCAACCATTCATCAGCGGGCTATTGGCACGACAAGGGCAGCTTGCCCAAGCAGAGGCGCGAGTAAAGCAAGAGATTCAGACACGTTTGACGCAGGTCGAACAATTCTCGGACCTACCCAACCTGCAAGCTAATTTATGCCGCGCGTATGCAGTTCATGGCGGAATGCTACATCAAATGGGAAAGGAGGCCGAAGCCCACGCTGAAGTCTTGCTAGGAATTCAACTGGCACCGATACCCTTTATCCATTGGCCACCAATCAAATCAACCTAAGCAACATGGAAGCCGCTCAACAAGTTGGGGATCCCTTGCAAGCCGTTCAGCAAGGCATCAAATCCATGAAACTGTTGATTAAAAAGCAACCCGAGCAGCCGCGCCACTACCTGCAGGCGACCAGAGCCTATGACCCATTGGCCCACTTGCAATTTCGTGCCGCTGAGCTGGACGCCTGGGAGGAAACGTTGCGCGCCGCGAATCAAAATATGGAACATGTCGTCGAACAATTTGGCCCCGATTTGCGTCTGGTCCAATTTCTTACCTTTAGCAAAAATCGGCTAGTGCACTGCATCAAAGCACGAGGCCACGCGGAGGAAGCAGCTCAGCTGTTCCAACAAGCACTGGCGTATCGCCAGTCAACTTTGGACAGTGATCCCAACAACCGACGAGCCATCAGAGAAGTCGCTAGCGGCCGTCGCAATTTGGCCTGGGTTTACGCCTTGTTTGCCGAACCGCTCGACTTAGACTTCGCTTTAGAAAACGCCTTGCAAACCGTGGAACTAGACGACCACAGACCCGAGTGCTGGACCGCGCTGGCCTCCATCTATTACTGCAAAGACGACGCCCAAAAAATGCAGCAAGCGTTGGAATCATGCTCGCCAGACAACTCGACCGACGAAATGGCTAGACTTTCCAGCTTAGTCCTACAAGCCTGGAAAGAAGAACGATCGGTACTGGCGTTAGACCTACTGCAGCAGGCCCGGCAACTACACGGTTCAGAAGAAGTCCAAACCGACTTCCTGGCCCGTTAGCTGCAACCGGAACTTTTTCAAGTGTTCAACCTAGCGTCCACCATCATCAAACCATAATAACAATGGCGGAAAATCAATTCCAACCTTGATCTTCATCACGAACGTTCGCAAATCAAAGCGGGGCTGGAAGGTCACGCTTCTCAAAGACGCGACATGCGTGAAAAATCATGCCGATCCCTAACCCTAGCAAGATAAAATCAAAAACCCAGTGTGCAAAATGAAAGACACCCTTCGGGTCATAAAAGTACAGACTCCATAGGGAATCAGGATAAGCACTGGTTTGGCTAACAAATAACGCGGGTTCATACGCGGTAAAACCACTCAGCCAACCCAACCAACGCAGCGACGGTTGCGACATCGCCAAAATTTTCACCAAGGTCATCAGGATCAGTACGATCGAAACCCCGCCGATGGATCGCCAACGAAACCGATCGTACGACGAAAAGAGTGTCGAAACGCCTAACATAAAGATACCCAGAGAAAACAAATTTACGGCGGCCGGCCAAAAAGAACCAATCGTCACCAATTCCGACATCGAAATTTTATACTCGGTAGGTTCTGCAAATGGAATCGGAATCGGGTTCCTGACCATCGGCAGTCGGAACGTAGGATAACTTGCCTCATTGGCTTCGATGGTAAGGATACCCATAAAGGTGCCAAGTAGCGATGCCAACGCCAGCAATAGCACTCCACCGACTGCGTATCCTAACGGCACTAAAAACGTCTTTCGCCGGGAAATCGGCTGGGCCAACATCATTTCCATCGTGCCCCGCGACAATTCGCCACTGACAATGTCGGTGCCACGCGATATCGCCAATATGGACATGATCAGGATCACCATCGGTTCTTCGAATCCCATCGACAACCGGCCAATGTGGGTAACAATCCAAGAGAAATCGACCCGAGTCATCGAACGAAAACTGTCGGGCAACAATTCCAAGATCTGCTGGAAACGACCTGAATCGACTCGTGAAATCAACCAGACCCGCATCCAAAACATCGACGCCATCAACAACACGCAACCACCCAGCAGCCACCGGGTCTCCAGCCAATTCTTCCTTAACAAGGGCCAGTTCATTGGTTTGTTCCTGTCGTTACGCCGTTTGCCAATTCAAAATCACTTGCCACCGCAGCTCCACTTTTACTTGCAGGCATATAGGCCAGATGCTGACGGTACACATCCAATAGACCTAACGCTTGGACTCGAAGATCCACCACCTTAGCAGTGATTAGACTTGGCAACACTTCTTCTAACCGGCGATAGGTCTGAAACTGGAACCGGTTTTCGTCCCACTGAATCACTTCACTTACCGAAAAAGCATTTCTGTCACCGCTGTCAATTCGCCCTTGGATCAAGCTCCCCCGCTTCAAATCTTGAATCACCGAAATGCCGACCAGTTTCCCTTTCGCCAACACCGCAACGCGATCGCAAATTTGTTCAATCTCTGAAAGCACGTGCGACGAAAACACGACCGTCTTGCCTTCACTTCGCAGGATCGCCAACTCTTGAAGCAGTTGCGATCGAACGTCGGGGTCTAGATTAGCCGTCGGTTCGTCTAAGAATACCAAAGGCACATCCGCACATAAGGTTGCCGCGATCGCTAGTTTTTGACGCATGCCCGTGGACATCAACGCAACCCAACGCGAAAGGTCTAATTGCAGGCGATCAGCCAACTGGCAAGCGCGTTCAAAGCTGGCACCATTTGAGTTTTTATCGCCAAACGATGGTCGCATGTCAGCAAAGAATCGCAGCACATCCCGCCCACGCATCAATCGCGGCAATTGCGGTTGCGCCGGCATGTAAGTCAATAAACTATGCGCCAATGTTCTCTGCTTCCAGCAATCGTATCCGCCAATGGTCGCACGTCCCGAGGTCGCCCGAATGAAGCCTAGTAACGATCGCATCAAGGTCGTCTTACCGGCGCCGTTAGGGCCCAGAAGGCCGAAGATTTCGCCGTGTTGAATATCAAAGCTGACGTCCGACAACGCATCAAAATCACCATACCGCTTTCCGATATGATCGATCTTTACAATCGCAGTTTCGACGCTCGGAACTTGATCCGACGGGACCGTATTTGAGGAGTTCATGCAAATATTACTAGGGAAGACATGCTGACTGACCACGACCGTTGTGCGGACGATTTTCCACGAATTATAGAGGCTACCCCCTGCCAATTGACAGGCGCCGTCCCGATTTGACCACACGTGACGTTTATCACAACCGTTGATGTTGCTTTTTAGCAACAATCGACCCGGTCGGCCGGGTCAAGCAATCATCCTAGACTGCATGAATCCAAATCGCAAAATCCGTCCGCAGCAGGCACACACCTCGCACACGCATTATCAACCACACTGGCGGATGTCCCAGCGTCGGCCAAGACGGAACCAGCGACATCACAATCCCCACAACACCCAGCCTGCCTGCCTGGGCCTGGGCACTCACTTCCACCTAGCATCGCTGACGCTCAATAACACTGCGACCGTTGTTTCCAATGTCCAAGCAAACCAGGTCGCGATCCCCAATTCAGCGCCCACCAGTTTGGCTTGGTCAATCCAAAATCGACAGGCGATCCTAATCTCACTTTACGCGATCGCCTTTCTCACAATCGCGTTAACACTACAAACAACAACCGCAGCGTCGCCGTTTCCAAGCGTCTTGGCCGCAATCTTAATGGGTGCCATCTTCGGTCAGCTTGGCGGAATGCTACTTTGGCAGACTCAACGCCCCGAGACCACTTTTGCGTGTTGGGCCATCGGTTTAATAAGTATCTCGATCGCCGCCCCAATGGCAGCAACCTGCCTAGGCGGACCCAACGACCAGTGGTGGACGGCTCTCGCCTTCCTATGCCTGGCCAGTCGCGCCGTCTGGAGCGCTTTCGATCATCAAGTTAGCGAACCAACACCCGCCCGCAGGGCAAAACCCAACGGGCAAGTCTCTCTGGTCAACCTGCTGTCGTTTACCCTTTTACTGTCGCTTGTTTTTGTGATGGCCCAAAGCACACAGCGATACCCCATGGTTTCGGTGCAAAGCTTTGTTTGGTTTGGCGGTCTTGCGGTTTTAGTCGCTATCGCTCGGTACGCCTACCGGCAAATTCTGGTTCAAGTGCAGAAACTTTCCACCGCTAGCCAAGAAGTGTTCACCACCTGGAGTCTCTTGGATTGCTTCGGGATCATCTTAGTCGTGCTGACGATCAACCTACTAATCATGATTGTTCTGCAACGTCAGATCATCGATCCTGAGCGTTTACTGGCGGTCCTTACCGTCTGCCGAATCGCACAACTGTGGCAGGTGATCGACCTGACCTACGAAACCCTGGTGGCATCCCAAGCGACTCAAACACGATCCAACCTATCGGTCGCAGCACGATCGCCCTCCATCGATGCGGTAACCAACCCACGGTCCTTACAAATGGAGAGACCGTCTTCTTAACACTGCGAAGAAACCTGGCCTCAAACGCCACAGCAGCGATCTTATTGCTGTTCGATTTCTGGGACGCACCCGCCAATGAAAACAGCGGCACGAGAACCTGTCCCTTGCCGCTGTTTCTAGTAATTAAAGTCGGTTTACCGCATCCAGTCGTTTCGTCATCCTCAGACGTGGTCATCTGAAGGCTTGGTACGGACCGGTCTACAAGGGGATAACCACTTCAAGGAACCCGTTCAAGGTCGTGCCGTTAGACTTCGACATTGATCTGATAACCTTCTCGCTGCTGGCGACTTTGCCATTGGTTGGCTTGATCATCGCCCACCATTTGTTGGGCAACCGGATCCCATTTCAATTTGCGATTCAATCGAATCGCAATGTTGGCCAAGTGGCAAGTGGTCAAAGCCCGATGATGGCTAAAGACGTCAGAAACCGGCAGACCGCGATCCGCAATGCAATCGAAGAAATTCTTCATGTGAGCATTATTGCCTTCCGGCGTTTTTCCGTTATACAGTTCCTTTAGCAGAGCATCTGGCAATGGGTTTTCTTTCAACTCATCAACAGGCTCACCCACCAATTTGCCGCGATTGACCAGGAACTGACCCTTGGTACCTTCAAAAAAGATGCCATTATCAAATCCCATGTCTTTGGCATCGTGACGAATAAACAAATTGGCACCGCCGGTCATTTTGCAATGCACGTTGAACTGGGTGGCAGTGTTGTACATCGAATCGTCGGTTGGATAGCCGTCTTTAAATTCAACCGGATGAGTTACTTCCAATGGATTGACTTCTAATGCGCCTTGGTTGTCACCGTTTTGGTTGATGGCCCATTGTGCGATATCGATATGATGAGCGCCCCAGTCGGTCATCTTTCCGCCAGAGTATTCGTACCACCAACGAAATTCGTAATGGCAGCGTGAACTGCCACCCATTTTGCGATAGTCAACCTTTGGCGCCTGGCCCAACCACATCTCCCAATTCAATCCTGCTGGAATTTCAACCACTGGCAGCGATGGACTGGTCGGGGCCCCACCAATCGCGCACGTCACCTTGGTAACATCGCCAATGCGACCGTCACGAACCAACGCGACGGCTTTCAGGAACATCTGTCCCATTTCACTGCGTTGCTGGGTCCCAACTTGAAAGACTCGACCGGTTTCCTTGGCAACTTTGCAAATTTGTTTGCCTTCTTCGATCGTCAAAGTCAGCGGCTTTTCACAGTAAACATCTTTTCCAGCTTGCATCGCTTCGACGGCAATTTTCGAATGCCAATGATCGGTGGTGACAATGGTCACAACCGTAATATCATCTCGCTCCAGCACCTTGCGATAGTCTTCGTAAATGTCAGGCCTTTTCCCCTGGCGATCTTCAACCGTCTTGGCGGCGTTTTGGGCATGGTTAGCATCCACGTCACACACGGCAACACAATCGGCAAAGGCCATCGCGTTTGGACCCACCGCGCCCCAGCGCGATCCTGTACCTATGCAACCCATTTTCGGTCGGTCGCCAACAATCGTGCCGGCAACCAAACTTGGATTGGCCAGAAAGTAAGGCATTCCGACGGTCGCAACCGCGGCAACCGAACCCGCCTTTAAAAAGTCACGCCGGTCTGGACCAGCGACTGTGTTTCTCGTCTTGTTTGTCATTAATAGTTCTTGTCTTCAAAAAGGAGGGGCGTTGCATTTCGGTCCAGGTGATCTACCAGGATCACCCATGACCTAAATCGGTGAGAAAAATGATTCCGCAAATGGTGCAATCACTTTCAGTTCCCAAGATCATGAAAGTGGGACAGGATGGAATCAAAGGGAAATTAAGCCTGCTTAAGTTTAATCTGAGGGGCGGCTACTTTCCATCGGTATGATCAGATTGACAATTACCGGCGATTATTGGCACTTCAGGCCGATTCCGACGTAAAGTCAGATTGTCGAACTTGGACACTTGGGCGACACTATAGGAACTGACCGCAGGTAACTGTTCGACCCTTAACTGTTGATGATGATCCATGCAAAATATCGCCCGTACAAAGATTGTTGCCACTGTTGGACCTGCCTGTGGGTCGGCTGGAAAACTTGCCGAATTGATCCATCTGGGCGTGGACGTCTTCCGGATCAACATGGCCCACGGAAATCGCGAACAACATCAAGCCACCGTCCAAGCCATCAACCAAGCCCGCGACCAAACGGGTGTCGATGTCGGAATTCTAGTCGATTTGGCGGGCCCCAAAATCCGCTTGGGTGATTTGGCGGGCGACCCGTTGGAATTGCGTTCGGGCGATCTGATCAAATTCATCAAAGGTAATCGCCCCCTAGAAAGCCATCAACTAACCTGCACCTACCAACCGCTGGTGGACGAACTGTCGGTTGACGACCAAATTATGTTGGCCGATGGACTACTTCGATTGCGAGTCATCGGCAAAACGGCTGACGAAGCGAACTGCGTGGTTGTCGATGGCGGAACACTTCGCGGTCGCCAAGGTGTCAACGTACCTGGCGCCCACCTAAGCGCACCAGCGATGGACGAAGCGGACATCAGCAACGCGACCTGGGCAGCACAACAACAGGTCCAGTTTGTCAGCCTTAGCTTTGTTCGCAGGCCCGAAGAAATTCTGCAACTCAAATCCATCATTCAAGGCAACGGCGAAGGCCCGAAAGTCATTGCAAAGATCGAAAAACGAGAGGCGCTTGATTGCCTGGAAGAAATTATCCGCGCAGCCGATGGCGTGATGGTGGCTCGCGGCGATCTGGGGGTCGAAATTGAAGTCGAAAAAACTCCCATCCAGCAAAAGCGAATCGTTGCACTCTCGCGGCGTCTTGGCAAACCAGTGATCGTCGCAACGCAGATGCTCGAAAGCATGCACGAAAACCGCAGACCCACTCGCGCCGAAGTCAGTGACGTTGCGAACGCGATTCTGGATGGAGCCGACGCCTGTATGTTAAGCGGCGAGACCGCCATCGGGGCTTACCCCAGCGATGCGGTATCGGTCATGAATCGAATCATGCTAGAAACCGAAGCCGCTTATTCGGATCCGATCATTGAAACGGTATCCGATCCAATCGACCAAAGTCATAACATCACGCGCGCGATCGTTCGTGGGGCAGGGCGAATTGCACGCGAATTGGATGCCAAGGCTGTGGTCGTGGTTGCCGATAGCGTTGACGCTGCCCAGTTCAAGAGCCAACGACGCGACTTCATCCCAACGATTGCACTATCAAGCAGCCGAGCGATCGTCCGCAGCTTGTCGTTATCTTGGGGTATCATACCTTACTACGCACCCCTGGAAGAAATATCCAACCTGGAGAACATCAAGGCCTTTATCGCTTCCCGAGCCACTTCGCACTGGCAGTTAAGCGTCGGTGATCGCGTCTTGCTGGTCATCGATTCCCCAGAAAACCTAGGCCAGCATGACTGGCTAACGGTTCTGACGGTTAGCTAAAGCCAGTAAAGACGGGATCTCATTCGCGCTGCCGTAACTGCTCGGCGGCCTCTTGGTAGGTTAATACTCGCCAAGAGAATTGGAGGCCTTTCGCCTCCAAGAACGGGGGCCTCCAGATACAGGACAAATTCTTCCAGCCGGTTCCATTTTACAATTTCATCCAGTGCCCAAAACGGTAACGGTTGAAAAACGCTTAAGCTACGTAGATTTTCATGAGTGCTAACTTCGACCAGCAACTGCTCTAAATCTTCGTCTGGAAGTTCGCACCGCAAAATGAGATGCCTTAACTGTCCAAGCTTGGAAATTCCACGGATAAGACTTGTTAATGCTGCATAGGGTCAATGCTTCGTAGGGTCAATGCTGCCCGTAGACTTTATGCCCAGAAAGCAAGCCAGATGCTGCCGCGACGTCAAGGCGAACGACGCGATCCCAAATCCAAAACATGCGCACGTTACTAAGAGACAGTGCAATCGCTACCCATTTCAATAAATAACTTCCAACGAAGGCTCACCACACCCAGGCTCACCAAATCCAGACTCACGGTCTGCCACAGCCGGCCAATCCGTGCCGGCGCAAAAAACGAGTCATCACATAACATGCGATGACTCGTTGGGTAGAAATCGTTTACGAACCGCAAAATCTTACTCGTTCAAGTCATCCGGCCCTTGATCTTCAAAATCGTCTTCGCTGTCAATATCGTCTGCGCTGGGTTCGATGTCTAACACCGGTTGGTTTGCATCTCCTCCGATCACGGTTCCCTCGACCACCCCTACCTGTGCGGTCAGTTCAACTTCCGCGTCATCCACTTCTTCTTTCGGAACTCGAACCACCGCCCTCAACGTATCGGCTTCATCCAATCGCATGATACGAACACCTTGAGTATTGCGTCCAATCACACTGATTTCGTTTGCGGCCATCCGTTGGATCTTTCCGCGCGAGGTCATCATCAAGATCTCTTCTTCATCAGTGATCGCAACGATGGCAATCACTTCGCCATTTCGCTTGGTCGCCTTGATGTCGCGGACACCTTTGCCGCCACGGCGCTGCGCACGATAGCGATTGGATGAATTCACGGCATCACCATCACCCTCTGCATCGTCGCCATCCTCCGAGACTTCACTTGCCGCAGCATCATCGACTTGCGATTCAACCTCCGCTTCGCCACTCGCTTCGCCTTCGGCCAAAGCATCTACTTCATCCACCGCAAGCAAGGGCGAATTAGGGCCAAAGGTCGTCCGCTTGCCGTATCCGTTTTCACAGACCGTTAGCAAAGTCGCTTCGGGGTCGGCCACAACCATACCCACCAAGTGATCATTCTTACCCAGCGAAATCCCCTTGACGCCGCTGGTGTTTCGACCCATCGAACGGGCATCCGCTTGCGAGAAACGGATGGCCATGCCCGAGCTGGTTGCCAACATGATCTCGTCACCCGACTTACAGACAACGATGTCAATCAATTCGTCATCTTCACGCAACTTGATCGCAATAATGCCGCCTTTCTTGGGCCGGCTGTAAGCCTTCAATTCGGTCTTTTTGACTAATCCTTTTTTGGTTGCCATCAACAGGTAATGATCCGGCAGGTCAAAATTCCGAATCGCTCGACAGTCCGCAACGGTTTCCCCTTCGGCCAGATCCAACAAATTCACCAAGGCTCGGCCCTTGCGATCGCGGTCCAATTCAGGCAATTCATAGACCTTCAACCAGTAGACTTTTCCCCGCGTGGTAAAGAACAACAGATACGCATGAGTACTCGCCACAAACAAGTGCTGGATCGGATCTTCGTCCTCGGTCTTTGCACCTTTGACACCTTTGCCACCGCGACGCTGAGCCCGGTACACACTACTTGGCGTTCGCTTGATGTAGCCTCTGTGGGAAATCGACACGACCATTGTTTCTTCGGGAATCAAATCTTCCAGAATGATCGACCCGACCTCTTCGCCCGAGATTTCGGTACGGCGGGGATCCGCATGCTTCCGTCTGATCTCTTCTAGATCTTCGCGAATCATGTCCATGATGATCTTTTCATCGGACAAAATTCTTAAATATTCCAGAATCTCGGCCAACAAATTCTTGAATTCGTCCGCCAGCTTCTCCTGTTCCAAATTTACCAACTGGCCCAATGTCATGCGAAGAATCGCATCCGCCTGAACGCCGGTTAGGAAGTAAACATCCGAAGCGCCACGCTCATCTTGGAAGGCAGCAAACCCGTCGTCACCCAAGGCACGGTTTAGCATCGACGCGGGGCACTCGACACCCATCAAACGTTCTTTTGCTTCCGCCTGAGTCTTCGAGCTTCGGATGATGGCAATAATCTTGTCCAGATCTGCCATCGCCAACAGCAAACCTTCAACGGTATGCTTCCGCCGACGAGCCTTCGCCAAGAGGAAATTGGTACGACGACGAATCACTTCAATGCGGTGCCGAATAAATTCTTCCAGCATGTTCTTGATGGTCAATTCACGCGGCTTGCCATCCACCAAAGCCAAGAAGATCATCGAGAACGACGACTGCAACGGCGAAAATTGATACAGTTGGTTCAATACCACTTCAGGATCGGCGTCACCCTTGAGTTCAACCCATAGCTTCACGGGTTCTTTCAGATCACTAAGATCCTTGATCGCCGAAATGCCCTTGATCCGATCTCCGCGAACCAACGCTGCGATCTTTTCGACCACTGAATCTCGAGTCTGCTGATACGGAATTTCGCTTATGTTAATCCGAAACCGATTCTTTTTATATTCTTCAATCTCACATCTTGCCCGCACGGTCATCACGCTACGGCCGGTATGATAGGCCCGGTGAATCGCACTTCGCCCGCAAATAATACCGCCGGTTGGAAAATCGGGGCCAGGCAACACTTTCATGATTTCCATGATCGTCATCGCAGGATCGTCAATCAGCATAATCAACGCATCGCAAACTTCACCTAGATTATGCGGCGGAATGCTGGTCGCCATACTGACGGCAATACCCGACGAACCATTGACCAAAAGATTCGGAAACTTCGCCGGCAGAACGGTGGGTTCGGTTCGAACCTCATCGTAAGTTGGCACATAATCGACAGTGGCCGATTTCAAATCTTCCAACATCAGCGCTGCAAATGGCGACATCCGAGCCTCGGTATATCGCATAGCAGCAGGCGGCAAACCTGCGATCGAACCAAAGTTACCCTGCTTGTCCACCAACAGGTAACGCATGTTCCACTCTTGGGCCATACGAACCAAGGTTGGGTAAATCACCGCCTCGCCGTGAGGGTGATAATTACCGGACGTATCACCAGAGATCTTCGCACACTTCACTCGTTTGGCGCCTGGCGTCAAACTCAGGTCATTCATTGCCACCAAAATACGGCGCTGCGACGGTTTCAATCCATCCCGAACGTCTGGCAACGCCCGACTGACGATCACGCTCATGGCATACGTCAGGTAACTGTCTTTCAGTTCTTCATGGATCGGGGAAGTTACCACCACCCCATCATTGGTTCCCACGACTCGGTTTGGATCATTCTTCTTGGGATCGTTTTGGTTTGGGTCGTCAGTCGACAATGGAGTCGCCTTTCAAACAAAGATTGCAGTTCACCAGGCGCGTGCGTCAGACACAGTCTGTTTCAAGCCGCACGATCGCGCCTTCATCGGCGATTTCTCTTCGCATCGCGAGCCAACAAAAGCATCTTTTCTTAAGCTTTTTCGGATCGATCCTGCTGACCCAGCATGCTACCAAATCTCCCCCGCTCGCTCAACGGGTTGGGACGACATTCAAACGCAATAAAAACCCTAAAAACACCGACTAAATTGGCAATTTTAAGGTCGTCCGATCGAGTCTCCAAAGGTTGGCTTTGAAGCATCATTTAATGCTCAAATTTTTCCAGTGGAATTACGACCAGGACCCTGGCGAATCTGACTAAAAGCAGCCATCCTGAAAGAGCTCATCATTTAGACCTTTGGCCAGCGGCGCCCGCTTTTCAATTTACGCCTTAACAGAACCCCACCCGATGAATCCGACGCAAACTGAAATCACCCCCGAAAACACGCGAATCGGTTGGATTGGCACCGGTGTAATGGGCGCTAGTATGTGCCGGCACCTGATGCACGCGGGCTATCAGACAACCCTCTTCAACCGCACTAAAGCCAAGGCGCAGCCGCTAATCGATTTGGGCGCCGGCTGGGTCGACAATCCTGCTCAGGTTGCTGCCGCTTCCGATATTGTCTTCACCATTGTCGGGTTTCCCAACGATGTCAAACAAACGCTACTGGGCGACGACG
>JBDNHU010000149.1:0-5217 GCA_041688615.1 Mariniblastus sp.
CTACCAAGCAACGCGCCGTTACTTGCGGTTTGCAACACTGCGTTTTGGAATCGTACGGTCGGAGCGACCTCAACTCCGAAAGCAACGTCATCGTTTCTTGCACATGAGGGGGCAAATCATTCCACGCATCGAGAATGGTTACCAGTCGCGGCGAGATACCAAATTGTTCGAGGTCGCCAAGCCGGTGTTTGGATTCCAACGAATCCGAACTAACTTTCGCCGTAAAAAACCGCTGTCGTTTGGTCACATGACACCTTCTAAATTGCAGTTGTTCTAAAATTGCAGACGTGTGTCCAGCAATTCACCTGCAGAAATTTATGCGGCGTCTGATAAGGCGGTTTCTATTAACTGGCAAGCCCGCCAGCATGCGATGTCAACCACTGCCACCGCCCGTCAATTTAACGCGTGCTTTGGTGGACACTTAGTTCTCATTTGCAGCCCGAGAAGGCTTAGCAGTCATCGTTCATTGTCGGTGCAATGAAGTGCTTGCACTAAATACTGCCGCACCGTGTCAGAAAGTGATGGCCAAGCTAAGATAATTTTGGCAAGCGATTCATCCACCCTGAAACTTGGACAACATTTTGGACAACCAAGAATTGAGAGTTTCGTTAAGTCGCAGCAGGACAACTGGTTAGGATTTTGCTGAAGCGGAATCATAATCCGCGTGTCGGGGGTTCGAATCCCTCCTCCGCTACTAAATTTTAGTTGGGTAAAACTGGTAAATCTTATCGGTGTAAAACTGGAGTATTTTCCGTAGGATACGGGCTGCTCATCTTCTATCGGACTGGCGGAAATGGATGGAAAATTCCATCGTCATTTTCCGACAGCTCGTTCCAGATCTTCAACTCGCTTGGTTTCCCATTTAAGTTCGAGAGACGTTTGGAACCAATCGTGAGTATTGAATGACAATTGCTAACGCGGTCTTCGTGTAAGAGTCGAACGATTTTTCAATAAGACCGCTTCTGACTCGTTTTGCTGGTCAACCGGTGCCGGATACCCCTTCTGATTCTTGAACGGCAGAGGAAGCGAGCCCTGACCGGCAAGAGTATTCAAATCCGCATCTTTATCCCAGCCAACGCTGCTTAAAACAAAATCCCTTCGCCAGCCAGGTGGTGGTGGTGCAAGCGAAGAGAATCGAACCCTAATCTCATCACCAGACGTCATAACTACCATCTGATCATCATCTGAATTCAGCTGTTCCAACACGCTACCCAAGGCAGTAAACGGACCCTCCAGAACAGGCCATTTTTCTGTTTTGCTAACAACACCATAGTCGTACCAATGCGGCTGGTCGGGGGCGCGAGCTTCCAAGTGACTGAAACCACGATATCGCAATTCGGCGGATTGAATTTTCAGCACCTGAGCATGCAAATCTAAATCTTGACTATCCCAGGATACAAAGGCCTCATCCCAATAGATCTCTTGTGAGCTACCGAGTCGAAGTCGATGATCTTTGGATACAAAGATATCCGCTAAGTCGACGACAATCGACTTGGGCTTTCCTCCGGGAAATCCCATAAACGACTGCGCACAAATCCAATCACCCTTTTCGTCTACAACCCACAAAGAAACAGGCTCGGGCGGCATTAAGTTTTCATTCTGATCAATTGCAATATTCAATGACGTGTCGGTGGGATACAGCCAGCCATTAAGATAAAGCCTAACCGGAGTATCAGTCGGCAACGTACCAAAGTCCAATTCAACATAATGAGGCTGGCACAACCCTTGCAGAAACTTGTAATCAAACGCCTGCACATAGTTACGATCAATTGCAGCCAGCTGTTTTTCGACTCGCTGTCCACGACTGTCGCTAGCCCGATTGGGATACAACCTGTTCTGGACTGAAAACAACCGTGGTTCTGCCAGAGCCGGCGGTCCAACTTTCTCGTTGGTAAAAATCGCAACGGATTCTGGGTGGTCAACCGCAACCAGGGATAAGTGATCAAAATAGGCAACCTCCCATAGCTCCTCGGTGATCCTTAATTCGTAAGCACCATCGCGCAGCTGAACAAGTTCTCCCGGCAATAGCAAATGTTCCCAGCGACGATCAGGTAACGTCTTGCCGCGTGAAACTTGCAAACCTAGCGGCGCGTTCCACAGCAAATCGGTAATTAACTGAAACTTCTGTCCATCCCATCCATAGACAAACGGGCAAGACCCTTTCAACTCTTGTCGCTCTTGGATCAGCATATTTGCTTCGGGCATCCAGTAGTTTTGAGTCAAGCCATTGGTGAAGATCAAACGCACACTATCAGGTGTCTTTTTTCCGAATCCGAAATGAACGACTGGCTGCTGAATTGTCTTGCATTGCATCCGCCCTTCTGACCAGGCCTCGATGGTTGAGCCCACGGCATAATGGTTATTGCGCCCGCCACCATTAGCATCGTTGCCACCTCGGACCCTAATCGACAAAAAATTATTTGGCCATTCCGACGGCTTCTTAGAAAGCAATACAACGGTCTTGCCATTAGCTACCGCCACAACATCCAGGATGCCGTCACCGTTTGCGTCGACGAGGTCTAAGTCACTTATCAGCCCGTCCAACATCGATCTTGAACTGGGTTCGGTAGAAAATCCGCCATCAGTTGTCCCTGGAAAGATCTTCAAAGAATCGTCGGCAACGACGACTAAATCCAAAAAGCCATCGCTATTAATATCCTGCAAATCCAAAAACTGGCCCATCGCCGCAGCGTACCGCTGGGTACGCGAACAGACTAATTGCCGATTCGCCTGAACCGATGTGCGGGATACCCCAACACCTGCTGAATCCAAAAAAATCCAGTCCCATGAAGCGTTGCCATCCACATCCCCAAACGTAAGGTCCAGCGGATTCTTCAACTCTGCCCAGTTTGTACCTTGGACTTCTTGATAATAAAATTGACCATGCAAACGATTCTCTAACACTTGCATTCGACTTGTGTTGGCAGACACAAATAGAATGTCCGGGTCCAAATCTCGATCGAAATCACAAATCGAAACGGCTCGAATTGGGCTATTTGCAGCGGGAAGATCGCTATATTCGGTGATTTCCTTAAATGTTCGATTTCCATTGTTCTGAAAAATGCGAAAGCCGGATTGGGTTGCTAGGATTAAATCCAAGTCACCATCGGCTTCAATATCAGAGACTTTCACATCAACCACTTGCCTGACATCTTCCAAACCTGTCGCCTGCGTTACCACCTGCAACTGCATGCGATTGGAATCGTCCGCTGTTTGTGTGACAACGATTACCCCACCTTCACCCCAACACAGAACCTCTTGGATCGTATCGTGCCTGCTGGCATTGATCTCCGTATCAGCCCCATCGGTTGACCGCTGGTCCACTGGGTTTCCATTTTTCATCAATTCGGCGACGGACTTGGGGACCCGGGGCCGCAAAGAGGCGTCAACTTCGAACAGGTCAGAAACTAGAATCCCTGATGGTGCAAATGGAAGCTGCAACCTTTCTCTGAGGGCAAATACGATCGCCTGACTTTCATCCTGCATAAACAGTGAAAGTTCATCTTGATTCACTACCAGTATATCAAATATTAAATCCAAATCTGCGTCATACCAAGCAATGATATTCCCTTCGGCCAAGTCCAATGCTTCATAGTCGGGCAGGGTTGTTTCTGCTGACTTGCCAAGGCTGACCGGGTCCTGGGCGTACCGATTCAGAAAAGTGGTATCTAGCAAAGCCATTGGGTCAGGGCGAACTAACTTCGCGTCGGCTTGAAATCCAGGCGTACCTTTGAACACATTCAGCCAAAGATGCATGCGGGCTGCACCTTTCCAATCACCTTTGGCAACCGCAGCTTGAACACTTGCAAGAAATTCTTCCGGCTCCAAACCTGCCATCACCGAACGCATCACATCCAACATAGGTCGAGACAGTTCTAACGACGGCTGAATCAATTCAAGGATTCTAGGATCCCGATTGCGAAGCAGGATTTCTCCACATCGATTAAGGAGATAAAGATTCCTGGGATTGCCCATGAATGAAGCAAACAATGCGTCCGCATTCCTTTTGGCTAGAACATCGTCCTCGGAAGACAACTGTTGTAGAATTTCGTCCAACTTACACGCCAGCAGCGGTTGATTGGGATCCAGTGAAAGTGCATCAGCCAAAACGATTGCCGCTTGCTCCAGCGAAACACTCGGCTTCTGAACTTTCTTCTGCTGTCTGGTCTGCGCTTCGATCAATCCGGCCTCTAGAAGTTTGAAACGCCGGTCGCCAAGATTCAATTCACCCAACTTTTGAACAACTTGGTCTGTCGTTCCTGACAACTCTAGCAATTCTGTGGCCAAATTTGCACCATCTGGCGACGAAGTCTCGCCAACTGAGATACGGTCGTTGACGTTCTGATTCCACTTCAGGACGGTCACGGCATGGTTTAGATAGAGATCCGATTCTTTGGGTAGTAGAACGATCAATTCCTGCCACAAGTGACTGGAACGTTGATAGTCACCCTCTTCGGCGGTAGAAACGGCCTGAAGTGCCAGTTTGAACTGTTCTCTGGTTAGCGTACCCGTTTCAGACGCCCCACCATCGTTTGACTTCAAGTACCAAAACAGAAGCGACAATAGCAGAACACTGGTCATCACCGCAGCCACTCGGAAGTAGAAGGCTGGGATGCCAATGCGTTGATCTTTTTGGGACATCTAAGCGTTTCCAAGTATTGGAGCTGGCATTGCTGATTGACGGAATGCGTTAGCAGATGCAGAAAGCAGAAGGGCGTAGAACTCAGGAAATCGACGCCGTTATTGTAAGTTCGCACTGAGCCTTTTTCCTATGCCAATCACTTGCACAGCAGGATTTTGCGGTGGAAGTCGATTTGGAAAGAAATCATTGCCTGATCCGATCAACGGACAGGACAATCGTACGGCCAGAAAGGCTTGAACATTTGGGCACGTTATTGAATTACAAATTAAGTAAATCACCGCCTGCCGCTACTACCCTTCAAAAAAAACCGACGATCATTCGGTAAGAAATGACCATCGGTTCAAAATTTCAAATGACGCTGCCTTGCACCCGTCTGTACATCTAAACAAATGGGCAGGCAACCAACAGAATGGACACTACGCCTTGCGACGGCGATTGGCACCCACAGCAACACCAACCAAAGCCAACAAACCAACCATTGACGGTTCAGGGACAGCACTGAACGAAGCGAAGACCCCGTAATCGCCTGTCGAACCGCCTGCAACCACGTCGAAGCCATCGCCGAAGGTAGTGTC
>JBDNHU010000150.1:0-13900 GCA_041688615.1 Mariniblastus sp.
CGGCCTAGCAAACCATCGCCCACCGCAACGTCCATCACTCGTTGTGTTGGCTGCACTTCGTCGCCAGCACGCAACTTGGAGTAGTCGCCCAACAGGACGACACCGATTTCGTGGGCGTCGACATTGAAAGCGATGCCGTAAACATCGCCCGGAAATCGAACCAACTCTTCGAAGCCCACGTTTGGAAGACCCGCGACCTTCGCAATGCCGGTGGCTAGGCTAGTGATCGTTCCAATTTCGCGTGCTCTGAGTGTAGGCGCAAAGCTCTCTCGCACGCCAGCAACTTGGCCCAGCGCACGATCGTAGACACTTTGCAGGTTCTCCATTTCTTCGCTCATGCATTGCTCGCGTTCGCTGGACGGGTTCCTTGATTTGTATTTTCAGTAGCATCACTTTTTGTCGGCAAATCTTTCCCGGTCTTTGGGTCGACGTGCAGCAGTTCGCTAATGCTAGATTCCAGCGAAGTGAGGTAGTCAGCGATACTCCACGCCAGTTTATTCCCGCCAGTGGTCAATTCAATACCGCTGATAATTTCGGGGGCTGTGTCAAACCTAAGATTCACATTCGCGGCGAAGGTCTGGTTGATCGATTGTTGGATCGCCGTGCGTTGTTTTTCAGTCAACGCAAAGGCGCTGCGTACAATCGCGGGTTCGGCCGAAGATGTCAGGGCATCAGTCAAAGCGGCTTTTTCTGCGCCTTTGATTGCTTTCAGCCGTTTGTTGAAAGCGTCGCTCATCTGGTCTTCTAGACTTACTGACGCCAGATCTGCCAGCGTTTTGCGAGCGATCGAGAATACTTCTTGCTGCGTGCGTAGAATCAACGCCTGGTTCAAGTTACGGGCATCGGCTTTCATGGATTGCTGCCGTTTCGCGGAGAAGTCATCGGCCGCTTGTTGGGCTTCACCCAATAATCGTTGCCGCAACGCATCGGCTTCCTGTGTAGCGGCGTTGATCAGAGCCGAGCGATTGTTATCCAACTCGGCGTTCTTCGCGGCAAAGTCGTCGCGTTCCTGCTTGGCTTGGGCGCGCTTCGCGTCTGCATCTGACAGCTCAGCCGCAATCTTTTTCTCACGTGCATCGATGGCCCGGAGAATAGGACCATACAGGAATCGCTTCATCAGCGACACCAGAATGAGAAAGTTGATCACCTGCGCAACGACAGTAAACCAATCGATAAGCATACTTAGTTTCCAGCCGCTTGAGCGATGAAGTGATTCCAAAACGGATTGGCGAAAATCAGAATCATCGACACTACAAAACAATAGATCGCCGTCGATTCGATCATTGCAAGTCCGACAAACAAAGTCCGCGTAATGGTTGACGATGCATCCGGCTGTTGAGCCAGCGCGTTCAAAGCCGTCGCAACCGCTTTGCCCTCTGCAAACGCTGGCCCCATGCAACCGAAACTGGTCGTAATCCCAGCGGTTATGATCGATGTGATTGCGATGATTGTCATGCTATCCATAAATGTTCCTTAATGCGTTTGTGTGCTGGTTTGAAAAAAAGCCCACGCAGCAATTGGAGATTGTTGATTAATTTCACTCGATTGGTTTTCTCTCTCCGTTCCCTCTGCTACCTTCTGTAGTTGAACCTGCGGTTAGGTGGTCGCTTGCCCGTCAAGTTCTTGCGATGGATCCACTTTCGGTTCGCTGACGCGTGTTGCCGCTGCGATATAAACCGCCGCCAAAATACTAAAGATGTAGGCTTGGACCATCCCGGTCAGCAGCCCCAGGGCGGTCATTAGAATCGGAAACAACAAGGGTGTAATGGTTAGCAGGATGGCGATAATCATCGCTCCACTCATCATGTTGCCAAACAAGCGGATCGCTAAAGCCAGAGTCCGCGACGCTTCGCTGATCAGATTGAACGGCAGCATGATGATTGTGGGTTCGATATACGAACGCAGATATCCACCGACACCTTGAGCCTGAATGCCAAAAATTGGCACGGCGACCCATACGCATAACGCAAGTGCGACCGTAGTCGACAGCGAACCGGTCGGCGGTTCGTAGCCAGGGATCACGGTGAACAAACTGGCTACGGCGACAAACAGAAACAGCGTACCCAGAAAGGGGAGATACTTACGCGGCTTCTTGAGTCCGATATCCGAGATCTGCTGCTGGATGGCAACGACGACAATTTCAAGCAAATTCTGCCAGCGGCTACGTTGATGGTTGGTCGAAAGATGACCTGTGATCAACTTCGCGCCGATCGCCATGACCAGCATGATCGCCCAAGTGAAAACAACCGTGGCGTTTAGCTTGAACCAGCCGTATTGCCAAAAAATTAGTTCGTCAGGACTAAGACGCATGCTTCACCTCCTGTGGTGAACAACTGACATCTGCGATCGCCAAGTTGGACAATCTGGTCACGATCAAACGTGCAACGATGAATCCAATCAAACACGCCAACAGTCGTTGCCAATGTCCAGCGCCTACCAAATAAAATCCGCCCAGCGTAACACCCATTCGAATCATTGCGCTCCCTAGAAGCCACATTCCCGGATGCGTGGTACTTAGACACTTGCGAACGGTCCACCACAGCCCGCCAAAGAAAAACACGCCCAATAGCATTCCAGCAACGCCTGCCATAGTTAGAACCAGTACATCAATCATCATCACTCTCCTGTTCGTCACGCATCGCTTGGTCTTCCTTCGCCACCCATTGCCAAGCACTCCAGCAACCGATCACTAGTCCGGCCACCAATAGCGTCAATGTCCACGAATGGCCGCCCAGGTGATTACTATCCAGCCATGCGCCGATTGCGGCGCCTAGCAAGGTGGGAACCACCACTGACCAGCCGACTAACCCCATCATTCCCAAGCCAAACCACACGCCCTGATTGGGCGACCGCTGTGCTTTAAGCTTTCGCTTTACCTTCGCGCCGACCTCCTGCCGAAAGTCTGCTTGTTCTTTTTGGTTGTTATCCACAGGTTCATTCATGATGCAGTTCCGCCAATCGACGAACGATGTTTGTCTCCAATTTTGCCATGGTCCAGCGTACGCTACGTTGCTGTTGGTCCAAGGTTAAGAATTCCTGTTTGACCGTCGCTCGTAGATGGTCCAAATCAATCCCGACAATGGCGTTTCGGACCGAGATCATCACGTCCAGGCCAGTCTTGACCAACACGCCTTCATCAATCGCCGCGTACACTTCGCCGTCGCTTTGGGTTTGATACATCAAAATCCCCGGCATCAGCGGTGCCACGCAGTCCAAGCGATGAGGCCACAGTCCGAAAGAACCTGCACCGGTCTCCGTCACGATGCGTGCGACGCCCGACACCTTCGCAAAGACCCGAAACGGCAATAAAATCTTAAGTTGCATCAGTTGCGGCGGCATGGGATTCCTTTGGGCTAGTCTGTGATTGCGAGGCTAACTTGAGTTTGATTCTGGCGTCGGCCTTAGCCTTCACGTCCTTGATCGTTCCAATCATGTACAAATCACCCTCGTCGGCGTCCTTGAATTCATCACGCAGAATCTGCTCACAGCCATCCAGTGCATCGTCCAGACTGACCAGTTGGCCCTGCAAGCTGGTGAACTGTTCGGTCGTAAAGAAGGGCTGAGTCAGAAAGCGTTCCAAACGGCGGGCACGACCGACCACCTTTCGATCCTCGGGCGACAGTTGCTCAAGACCCAGCATCGCGATAATGTCCTTCAAGTCGGCGTACTGAGCCAACGTGCGGCGGATCTCCTGAGCCAATTCGTAATGCCGCTGCCCCACGATAGTGGGCGTTGCCATTTTCGAACTCGATTGCAGCGGATCGATCGCTGGAAACAGTCCCTCACTGGCTCGTTTACGCGACAGCACAATCGACGCAGACAAGTGCGAAAACGTATGCACCGCCGCGGGATCTGTGAAATCGTCGGCCGGAACGTAGACGGCTTGGATCGACGTGATGGCGCCTGTGTCCGTATTGGCGATGCGTTCTTCCAGTCCCGCTAACTCGGTGCCCATGGTCGGTTGATAGCCCAAACGTGATGGCATCTGCCCCATCAAGCCCGACACTTCCATGCCCGCTTGGATGAAGCGAAAAATATTATCAATCAACAGCAGTACATCGCGATGTTCGTCGTCGCGAAAGTACTCGGCCATCGTCAACGCCACATGCCCGACGCGGAACCTGGCACCCGGTGGTTCATTCATCTGGCCGAACACCATGGCCATGTTTTTCAGCACACCCGCGGCCTTCATCTCTCGGTACAACTCTTCGCCTTCACGACAACGTTCGCCGATTCCGCAGAAAATACTGACGCCCTTCTGTTTTCCAATCATGTTATGGATCAACTCGGTCAACAACACCGTTTTGCCAACGCCTGCACCGCCGAACAATCCCGCTTTGCCACCACGTTCCAACGGCACCAATACGTCGATGACTTTGATGCCGGTCTCAAAAATTTCAGACTTTGTCGACCTTCGCGATAAGGGTGGCGGATCACGATGAACGCTGCGCAGCTTCACGTCTTCCAACTTGTCTCCAAGGTCGATCGTATTACCAAACACGTCGAACATCCGCGACAATAGGCCGGGCCCCACGGGAGCCTGCAAGGGTCCGCCGGTATCTTCGACGGTCATGCCACGCGCCAGACCTTGAGTCGGTGTGAGTGCAATTCCGCGTACCGTTTGCTCATCTTGCTGTGATAACACTTCGATCACGATCTGCCGCTGACTGCCCGTTCGCAACACCGAGTAAATCGGCGGCAACTGTTCGGCGAAACGCACGTCTACAACACTTCCCCGGACCGAAACGACGATACCTTGATTTAATGATTTAGGTTGGCTGTTTGTCAAAGCGTAAACTCCTGTGTCTGCGGCACGACAGGCACGATCCCATTGGGAGGGTCCGCTGGCGGTGGCGTTCGATCCACAATGGACTCCGGAACCGTCAAGCTGGCAACTCCGATTCGCGAGTCTGCCATTCCGTAATAAACATCAAAGCGATCGGGTTGGCCAATGTCACTGCGGCGATTTGCTTTGCGTTAGTGTGCCGTCCAGGTCGAATGCAATGAGTTTCTTCATCAGACTTCCTTTCGCGGAACGACCAGAGCGTCAGGAGTCTCGCCACCTTCATTCTCCCACCGCTGAATCGCGGGTTCATTGTCTTGGGTGGCATTGCCGATGGTGCCGAAAGAGGAATCAATGAATCGGTCTAGCGGCGCCGAGTTCCATAGCTGGATCGCATGCTGATCGGCTTGATCGTGTTCATAACTCAGAATGCTTAGCGACGCAGTATTAAGCAGCAATGACTGTGCGTCTTGGACCGACAATCCAATCCATCGCGCGGCCAGGACTCGCCCCAGATGACTGTGCGAAAACAGAGCGACGTTGCCACCCAGTTTGATCAACCTCTGAATCAGTCTATCCGCTCGCGCTGAAATTTGTGCGGGCATCTCACCGTTGGGACATCCATCGCGAAACAGGTTCCAACCCGGCCGTGCTGCCACGATCTGGTCACCCGTTCGACTTTCGTAATCGCCGTTGTCCCATTCGATCAAATCCGTTTCAACTTCTGCGTCTCTCGACAAACCCGCCAACTCACATGTTTGTCGCGCACGCCGCAGCGGGCTGGTTAGCACATGACTGAACCCGAATTTCCGAATACGATTACCCAGCCGGAGTGCTTCCTGTTCGCCATTTTGGGTCAACGAGATATCGGCACGGCCACTGTGTTTCCCTGAAACGGACCACTCCGTTTCACCGTGTCTGATCAAGAAAAGTCGTAGTGTCATTGCTGACCTCTCACGTTCTGGGGGTGCATGGATTGGGTCGCTGCCGAATTTTCGCTGTTGCCGACGCAACACCGTGCGTCTTGATAGTCGGGGCCCCAACGAGGCTTTCCGATTATCACGCCAGCTAGCGAGTCATAGTCTGCGGGATAGGGTTGGATGTCATGGATGACCGCTTCAAAGTCAGCGGCTTCCAACCGGCCAAAGGGTTCAAGATTGAGCATCCCTTCAGCGGAAAGCAAGGTGAGTTATAGCATTGAATATTTCCTTTGCACGGGGTGAAACGCGTTATCGTGTCGACCATTTCCTGAGGCGAATTTCCGAAGGGTCTTGGCCGTGCGTGGCAATAGTCTGTTTGTGGGTGATCTGTTTGGATCTGTTTGGATCTGTTGGCAATCGTCGTTGCTACTGGTGCCCAGCTACGACGGTGATCCGCCAGGAAGTGTCGCCAACTGCTACTTCCTAGTGACTAGTGACTTGCGGTTCTTTCCTGCTGGCATTCCCATCGTGATCGTAGTCAACAACGTGCATTGTTGGACCAGTCGGAACAGAATGCGAACGGTGTGTTTTGAGTGCATTTGCATCCACTTGCTTCCACTTATGGTCGCATTGACTTCTGGCATCGTCAGGCAGTTGGTCGATGGCAATCGTCTCGAAGCCCTTGGACCTGATCCTCGAAAACAACTTTCGCAATTCTCGCATTCGCGGGTCGGAACGTAATCGAGGACGCAACCAACTGCTCCATGGCGGAAACAGCCAGCTCTTGTTACCTAAGACGCAGTCCTGATCACTTCACCTCAAATCGCTTCACCCGGATATCGCGGAATCCGCCAAGACAAATTCATGAATCACTCGATGCCTTAAAACGCCAGTTGGGTAGAAACTGTTGAATCGGAGAAGAAGTTTCAACCTGCTGCTGAGCCCATCAATGCCATAGCACAGAAGCCCCCATCGTTGGCAAGAGCCCATTCGCAAGCCGGGCCAGCGCATTTTGTAGTTCGCAGACCTTGGATGTCAATCAGAACGCAATTTCGATTTTTGGATCATTGACCAAAAGTGGCCTGCCAAATGCACTGTAAGTGGAATGAATTAAATTCCATGGTTCCAAGTAGAGAGAAAGAAAAAATGACATCAGCAACCAAAAACAGCAAGCAAGGCCACGAGCCCGTTTGGTTCATCACGGGATGCTCCACAGGATTTGGGCGTCAGATCGCGAAGCATGTGCTTGAACTGGGCTACCGAGTCGTGGTTACCTCTCGCGACCCAGATGACGTTCGTGACTTGGCCGAACTTGGGGACGCATTAGTTCTCAAACTGGATGTGACGGACAGGTCACAAGCGGAAGCGGCAGTCAAAGCTGCTGAAGACCATTAAGGTAGCATTGATGTGCTGGTCAACAACGCGGGCATTGGCTATTTCGCCGCGGTTGAGGAAAGCGACGAGGAGGAAGTCCGAAAAATGTTCGAAGTGAATGTCTTTGGGCTAAGTCGGATGATTCATGTCGTTCTGCCCGGAATGCGAAAACACGGCAAGGGATCTATCGTTAATCTCTCTTCGATTGCCGGCCTGCGTTCATTCCCAGCCCTTGGCTATTATAACGCGACGAAGTTTGCGGTCGAGGGTTTGTCGGAAGCCCTCTGGCAAGAGGTGGAACCACTGGGCATTAAGGTGATGCTGGTCGAACCAAGCGGTTTCCGAACCGATTGGGCGGGACGATCAGCGAACCAAGCCGAACATCAGATCGCAGATTATGCGAACACGGCTGACAAAAACATTCGACAGCTACGTGCGATATCAGGCAATCAAGATGGCGACCCAGTCCGTGCCGCCCAAGCGATTGTGCAGGCCGTCGAATCTCCCAATCCACCGCATCGTCTGCTGCTTGGCAATGACGCTTATGATGGAGCGATGGCAAAGCTGGACGAATTGCGAGAAGAGTTTACTGAATGGGAAATGGTATCACGTGGAGCCGATTTCCCCGAAGCGACTTCCGCAGCGTTGACATAATTCCAATCGGATGGTCGCTTCGCGGATAAACAACATCACTGGATAAAAACTGGACTCGCCAGTGCTTCGAGAAAGAATCGTTATGCGAAAACTCTTGGCCAGTTCGGCACATGGGTGCGTCCATCCAGACGAACACATCACCAGCGGCTTCGTCCCATTTTTTTAGACCTTCGGTTGGAAGTTCCGCCGTCCCGAGGTCAGCCTTAGCTAGGTGTTGTCGTCGACGGTTCCATTTTAAAGCAAAAGTCTCCGGCCAAATTATCGCATACGACGCAAGTTGTGCTGTTCCACGTGCAAACCGAAGAATAGGCAATCCATTGACTGACAATTGGCAAGCAGCTTGTCTAAAGACTGTAATGACCGCTGGCTGAAATCATCGTCGCTGCAACCTTCACGATGTCTGATATCAGTTAGCACAAGTGAACCCAGTCCGTTTCTCATGGCGGATTATTACGAAAGACTGAACCATGCAATTATTAAGTGCCACTTGCCCCTACTGTGGGGGTGATGTTGAAACGACGCGTAATCACATCGGCGAAATCGTGAATTGTCCGAATTGCAAGAAGCCGTTTGAGATGGAAATCCCAACCGCTGATGTGACATCGGTTCGTGAAGTCGCAACCGCTGATGATTCGGAAAAACTGGTTTCTGAACCCAGCGAGACGATTTTGCACACGGTTCACCCGGTCGTTTTCCGCGCAAGGCCCATCGAGTCATTGATTATGTTGCTGGTGACCAGCGCAGCGTTCTACGGACTTTGGATGGCCTGGGGCAATGGAAATGGGATCGTTGACGATGGTCAGTCAGGATCAAGCGGACTGGCGTCGATTAACTGGCTTCTGTGGTTATCCATTGCAGCCCTTTGCTTGGTGATCGGGTTCCTGGGATATTGGTGGGTGCTAAAGATGTCAACAACACTGACGATCACCGACAGTCGAAGCATCTATCGACAAGGAATCATCCATCGCGATTCATCCGAAGTCCAGCACGACGATGTCCGCAACATTAAAATGGATCAATCACTGCTCCAGCGGATATTTAGATTCGGCGATGTTGCCATTTCAAGTTCGGGTCAGGATGAAATGGAAATCGTGGCCCTTCGAATTGCGAATCCGGAACGGATCGTCAAAACGATTCGGGAAAACCAATGATAGCGGTCTTTTGAATTGGACCAAGCAAGATGGAGCCTCCATCGAGGCTTTCCGTTCGCGGGCTTGACTTGGTCCTTTATTTCTGACTCAACCTTGCGATCCTCGGCGGCCTCTGCGTTGGGTTGCTTAGTCGTTCAACTTAACTAGTGCTTTTTCAAGCGTGTTGCCATTGAACAAATTGAAAATGCCTGCGGAGCGTTTTCAATTTCGTGGGTAATGGTCTCTTCCCAAGCGACTTGGTCTGATTCAATCCAGGCAGCCATCTCCTTGAGAAACTGGGGCCGCGTTGCAAGGTGATCGCGAACGATCACCTTGCATTCCAATTTGTTTGCCGATCAACTTAATCTGATTGTCAGTTACTGAAAGTCTTGACGACGTTCGCTACTCGTTTTTCGAGACCGTCCAAGCATTGTCTTCCGGGTGGTTCTCCACCCATTTCAGGAAAAAACGCTCGCCCACAAAAATGAAAATCATCCCGGCGAGCGCAACCCAAATCACGAGCATGTCGCTGGTGGCTTTCATCCATACGAACGCTCCCAGAATAGCCGCATCCAAACCAATGGCGGTGATCGGAGCCCAGCGGTTGGCATTTACTTTTTCGCGAACATGTCGAAGCACGCCCCAGTGAATGGCAATGTCCATCACGATGTAAAAGATCGCGCCCAGCGAAGCGATTCGTGACAGATCGAAAAGTATCGTCAGCGTGATCGCCAGGACGACGGTATAAACGAGTGTGTGTTTCTGAACGCCACCGGGCATACCAAAGTGATTATGAGGCACAAGTTGCATTTGGCTGAGCATGGCCAACATCCGAGAGACCGCAAATGTACTGGCAATCAGACCAGAGATTGTCGCGATAATGGCCAGCCCAACGGTGAAATAGGTTCCCCATTGGCCGAACGCGGGTCGAGCCGCTTCCGCCAACGCATAGTCACGACTCTCGATGATTTTCGACGTCGAAAGGTTGCCGGCAACAGCGAAACCGACCAGCAAGTAAACCACAAGACAAATTGAAATTGAAATGATGATCGAACGACCGATGTTCTTCTTCGGTTCCTTGATTTCCGAACCACTGTTGGCAATCGTCGTGAATCCCTTGTAGGCCAGCAAGGCTAATGCCGTGGCCGCCAGAAAACTGCCCGTCGATGAGCGTTCAGTAATTCGGACACTTTCAAATGTCATGCCAGAAACCCACAATCCAGCGCCAGCAAAGATGATGATGCCGAAGATTTTAATAACGGCGGTGACGGTTGAAAACGTTCCGATGAATCGGTTGCCCAAGATGTTTACGATGAAGGCGGCAATCAGCAGTCCGACTCCCAACACCGGGACGAGTAATTGATTGTCCTTCGCGTCAAATAGTTGCAGAGTATAAGTTCCGAATGTCCGCGCAACCAGGCTTTCATTGATGACCATTGAAAAATACATTAGCAAAGCCAAGCCAGCGGTGACCGTTCCCTTGCCATAGGCTTTCATCAGAAACATGGCGACACCGCCCGCCGACGGATACTGCTGGGCCATTTTCACGTAACTGTACGAGCTGAATCCGGCCACGACCGCCGCGGCCAGAAACGCCAACGGAAATAGACCACCCGCTTGCTCGGCGACTTGGCCGGTCAGGGCGAAGATCCCAGCACCAATCATCACGCCGGTGCCCATGGCGACCGAACCGATAAGAGAAAGGCTATTCTTTTGGTATTGGACGGATGACTCTGAGTCGCTCATTTCCCGTTTTCCTCTGGTAGGCTGCTATGCTTGATCCGAATCCGTAATTAACTCGCAAATACCGGGCCGCCCAAGCGATTGTGCAGATCGTCCCCCAATCTACCTCATCCTTGGTTGTTTGGTAACGACACGTAGGATGGAGCGATGTCAAAGCTGGACAAACTGCGAGAAGAGTTTACTGCATGGGCAGATATATCACGTAGAGCCGATTTCCCCGAAGCGACTTTTCCCCGAAGCGACTAACGCAGTTTACGCACTGTCGCTTGATTCTATCTTTAGCAGGCGCGCGTCGATGTCGGCCAGTAAGTTCTCATAAACCTTCTGATCAAGCAGGCCTTGCCGATAGGAATCGATCACATGGTTCTTTTCCGTCAGCAACAAATGTTTGCGCGCCGACTTCGATTCCTGGGCGGCAATTGTCGCGTGGTCCAGTTCCAGTTGGTCGATCTGATCTTGTTCCACCGCGATCCGCTTTTCGTACTCTGTTTTGAGATGGACGCGGACGTCGTCTTGGGAAAAATGCATATGTGACATGTGATCCAGTTCTTTGAGCGCCGCGCTTGCAGCCTGCAATTTTCCACGAGCGAATTCGTACGCTTCACGATGCTGGCTGGGTTTGACAATGCCCAGCCACCGCAGCAGGGGCGAGATGGTCATGCCGTTTACCAGTAGCGAGATCAGTACCACTCCAAACGTCATCGTCACCAACAGATCCCGATGCGGGAAATCCTTCGCCAGACTGAGCACCAGCACCATCGGCAAACTGCCACGCAATCCGCCCCAGGTTAGCACAACGCTCCACGACCAAGGTATTTTCTCGCGGGTCTTCCGCAACAACGCGGATACTACGAAGATCACCAATCCCCGCCCTGTGGTCACAGCCAAATAGGCGACGAGAATCACTTTCCACGAGCTGAACAATTCATTGAGATGCACCTCTAGGCCGATCAGCAGGAACACAATCGAGTTCAGCGCGAAGGCCACGTATTCCCAGAAGATTTGCACGGCCACCCGCGTCGTTGGCGTCATGCCGGTGCGTGCGCCATAATTGCCGCAAATCACCCCAGCCACCACGACTGCGATCACTCCTGAATAATGAAAGTGCTCGGCCGTTGCAAACGAACCATACGCGGCAATAGTCGTCAACGTAATCTCGATCATCGCATCATTAATATGTTTGATGACTTGTGACACCGCCAAACCGATGGCCGCGCCGATCAGCCCACCGAAACCGACAATCTCGAAGAAGTCTCTCGCAATTTGTCCCGCGGTGACGCTGGTGCCGGTCACCAGTGACAGACTCAGCGTAAAAAATACGATAGCCGTTCCGTCGTTCAGCAAACTCTCGCCCTCTAACAATACCGACAACCGCCGCGGCACGCCTAGACTCCGGAACACGGCCACCACCGCGATCGGGTCGGATGCGGCGATCAACGCCCCAAACACCAACGCATACTTCCACGTAAAGTCCTGCTCTAACTGTAATGTACTCACGACAGGTGTCAGAATCACCGTCGTCAACGCGACCGCGGCGGCCACGCCGGGCACCGCCAACGATGCGATCGTAAACCGGTTCCGCCAGAACTCCCGGAACTCGATGTGAAACGCGGCTTCAAACAACAAGCCCGGCAGGAAAGCTGAAAACAGCAACTCTTTTGTCAAATGGGGCGGCGTGAACAAGTCCAAGATCCCCAGAGCCAACCCGGTAAGCACCAGTGCCACCGTGTACGGCACTTGCAATCGACGCACCGCGATCGCCACCGCGACTGCGACCGAAAACAACAAAATCAAAATTATTTCAGTTTGCATGGTTCCTCACCCGGAGAATCTTGCTCAGTAATTTTAGAGCGAGGATTGAAGTGGTCTCAATCGCTTTTCTGAATGCTCGAAACTAGCGCACCGCCAGTTTCTTATGACTCCCCGTTTTCAGAGCTGCTTACGGATGGTTTTCAATTCGCTGCGGCGCTTTGCGGTGGCCTGGGGATAGGCCATGTCAAGTTCGTTGAACGTATCCAGAAGTATCTGCGAAATGATCAGTCGAGCATTCTTCTTGTCGTCGGCGGGAACGACATACCAGGGTGAGTCCTCCGTGCTTGTGGCGCCCAGCGCTGCCTCGTAAGCCTGCATGTAGAGTGGCCAGCTTTTCCTTTGGCGAACGTCTGCGAGACAAAATTTCCAATTTTTCTCAGGCTCATCAATACGCTCCAGGAATCGTTTTCGTTGTTCGGCCTTCGACAAATGGAGAAAGAACTTGATGATCCGCGTGCCGTTGCGGTGGAGATGCTGCTCCAATTCCACGATGGAACGATAGCGGTCTATCCAGATAGTCTTCGCGTCGGGTAACTCATGCGGCAGCCTTTGGCTGTCGAGAATCTCTGGGTGCACGCGGACGATTAGCACTTCCTCATAGTAAGAACGATTGAAGATGCCGATGCGCCCTCGCTCCGGCAAACGGCGTGTGGTGCGCCAGAGAAAATCATGTTCCAATTCTTTAGAACTCGGCTGTTTGAAGCTGAAAACCTGACAGCCTTGTGGATTGACGCCGGACATGACGTGTCGGATAGCGCCATCCTTGCCGGCAGCGTCCATCCCCTGGAAAATTAGTAGCAATGCATAGCGGTTGGATGCGTAGTGCATCCGCTGTAACGAACTTAATTCGTCCACGTAATTTTCCAAAAGCTTGTGATACCGCTTCTTCGACTTGTAAAATGGCTTCACCTGTGTAGGCCACTCTGTCAGTTTTAGGTTTTCGCCTTGCGGCACACGAAACTCTTCAATCGGGATACGTGTTTTCATACTGCTGTGCTTTCGTTCGCGGAGTGATATTCGCCTCGACGTGCTGCACTGTTGCATCGGGCTTGATGAAGCAAAGCTTGCTGTGCAGCGTTCGCATTGGCATCGTTACCTCGCCAGATTTCCAGAGCCGGTTGCTGAATGGCACGCCCGAACGAAAAGGTTAGAGCCCAAGGCGATGGTGACAGAAATCGCATGTTGATGCCATTCAAACGGGCTGAAGCAAGTTCTGGTGACTGGCCGCCTGACAGGAATGCTATGCCAGGTATTGCGGCGGGGACCGCTCGCAACAGGCAACTCACCGTCGCATCGACAACTTTATCCAACCCCGGTTGCTTGGGACACGACAACCCCGGCAGCACCATGTTGGGCTTAAGTATCATTGCTTCTAGCATGACATCTTGCTCGTAAAGTTGCTGGAAAACAGTTCGTAGAACCGCTTCGGTTGCACTTGCGCAGTGCTCAAGCGTGTGCGAGCCATCCATCATGACTTCCGGCTC
>JBDNHU010000151.1:0-3235 GCA_041688615.1 Mariniblastus sp.
ATTACAGCGATGTCGCGCGGTGACGTTTCATTGAAAGACTGGAAGAAAGTAGTCGCTCGCGAAATTAATATGGGCCTCTTATTGGGTGGCGCCTTGGCTTTGATGGGACTGGCGACCATGTACATGTTCCCCACGGTCTTAGCCGAAGGAAGCTTTGCCAAATTCGTCGTACCGCTTACGTTATTCTTAATTGTGATGGCGGGCACCTTAACCGGTTCGGTCTTGCCATTGGTCTTCAACAAAATTGGCTGGGATCCGGCCATTATGAGTAATCCGCTAGTTGCCGGCATTATGGACGTGCTGGGAATCGTAATCTACGTCAAAGTCGCCACGCTAATTCTGACTTAACGGTCGCAGGAACAACCGCAAAAAACACCGTATTGGGTTGCGATCATTCCGCAGGTTCATTCATTTCACATTGCCCCAGACAGACAATCGCCAGGACCCACCCGGCAGGTTGACGAATCTTGCGACGCACTACGGTCAACCGCTACGCAAGGTTATGATTTTTCGGCTAAGATGTAACGTAGCCCAGGGATGCATTTCAGTCCCAAATGCATACCTTTTTACGAATCATCAATTCTCTCGATGGCGATCGCTGGCTTATGTTGTTAGACCGCATGAAATATTTGTCGATGGTGGATGAACCAGGCATTCGAGTCGAGGCGGCCCCGGAAGTCACTCAACAAGTGATCACCTACGCAATCTCCGTTTGGGCAGAGATGGAATTGGAACCTCGCCAGATTGATACAGAAGACGTTGTCGCAATTTTCCGACACGCCGAACGTCTGTTTTTTCATGTCCGAGTCTTCAAGGAGGGGCGGGCCGAGACTTTTGTGATCGTTTCGGTGATACCTAGCAACCTTCCTGACGGTCACATTTTGATCGACCTGGCCGCCGAACACGTGCTACCCACTTTTGAGTGCCCGGGGTGCGATTATCTGGGACCCGCAAGCGCCGAACTGCTTGAAACTCAAATCCCAAAACTGGAAGCAGACGGTCCTACTCCGTTTGCCATTCTTTCTCGAGGCGAAGGCACCTTCCTGCAGACCTATCACACCGAAGATGGTTATCTTTTGGAGTATCAATTAGTGAACACCGCGTGTCACTACGAAACCCAAGAACTTCTGGACGCCGCCCAAGTTGTCCAAGCCATGATCTCGTATTTCCACAACGACAATCGCTGGGTGAAAATGTTTGAATGGCAGAAAATGGACCTCGATCATTAAGCCACCTCTATTGTAGGTATGGACATTATTGCGAATCGGTCCGCGCCAGAACTAAGGCAGTGGGGCGTGCTACTTTTTTCTCTGACTTGGTGCCTCTGTCAGAGACTGACCGGACCAAGGGTGCTTCTGACAAAACGACTAAGGCCTGAAAATAGGGACGGTTTACGCCAAGCTTGACTATTGATCGTACCGGTGATGAGGTTTTTCATCAGCGTTGCGTCGAAGCGGTACAGGTAACCCAGTTTCACTCGGGGCACTTTCAAGCAGATCCATCAAACCGTCTTTTTGGGCCGAAGTTTTCCCGACCAAACGATTGTGTTAAATTGACTGGCGATGGCCTGCCAACTGACTGGAAAAAAATTCACCCGCTGGCTTTATGCGTCGTAATGTCGTGGTAGACTTTCAGCACGCACTAGGTGGTCAAGAATCCAGGTGGCCAAGAATCAAGGCGGTCAATAATCCAGGTGGACGGAATTCAAGTTTAGGCTGCCGTTGACGTGGCTACTTTGACGTACCGCGACATGGTTCGATGTTGACCCACTAGTGAAGTCCCACCTCAGACATTTTGATTTAAGACATTTTGATTTAAGACATTTTGATTTAAGACATTCCCACCGACTCCTTCGGGTCCTGCATAGGTTATCGATATTTATGGTAAAGCCTTACTCCTGCATGTTGGTGTTGCTTGCGATTTGCATGGTCAATTTTCAACCATCATTCCTTGTTGGAAACGATTCCCAAGCCACCCATCGTGACAAAACGGACCCGTCGTCAGGGCATGCCATTGTTCCGGGGTTCGAACGCTTTGCCGAAGTAGAATCGATTACCGATCAGCAGCGTGGCATGCTGCTTTTGAATGAACTTAATTGTGGTTCTTGCCATAAGTCGGAATTACCCTGGTCAATCGCACCCAAACAAGCACCGATCTTGACCGAAGTGGGCGGCAGAATTTTGCCTGAACATTTTGAAGCGTTCTTGCTGGCTCCTCATTCCGTCAAACCAGGTACTTTGATGCCCGACGTTCTGGCGGGTATGTCGGAGCCCAACCGCTCGCAAGTTGCTAGTTCCATCGCACACTTTTTGGCGTCCACTGGTGAAGCTGTCCGGCAATCGACCAAAGTATCGATGGTCTCGGACGGCAAGCAACTTTTCCACTCGATTGGCTGTGTCGCATGCCATAATCCTCAGGAATCGGATGTTCAAATCGCAACATCGATCCCGCTGGGAAATTTGGCCACCAAGTACACTTTACCGGGTCTAACGGAATTTTTGCAAAACCCACATCAGATTCGTCCGTCGGGTCGGATGCCGCAGTTTGTATTCGTAAACCAAGAGGCCCAAAGTATTGCGGCCTACTTATTGCGTGATGCCGTGATCGATTCCAAAATCAAATTTGCCTACTACGAAGGCAGTTGGGAATCGCTTCCAGATTTCTCTCAACTTCAACCCAAATCAACGGGAATTGCAGCCGGTTTCGAGCTAGGGGTCGGGCCTCGGGATAACGAATTTGGCATTGTGTTTACGGGATACTGGACGGTCACAAAAGCGGACGATTATCGCTTTAGAATTACGTCCGACGACGGTTCGCGTTTACTGATTGACGGCAAAGAAGTGGTCACCCACGACGGAATTCATCCAGCCACCTCCAAGGAAGGACACGTTGGACTAAGCCCCGGGGTGCATCGAGTGGAAGTACAGTTTTTTGAGGGTGGCGGCGGTGAGGAATTGTCACTCGAAGTGACGGGCGGGGGGATGCGGCAAGTCAGTTTGGATTCGCTCCTACGGGCCGATGAAGCCGAAGCGAAAAAGTCCTCCAATGCGTTTGAATTAGATTTGAAGTTGGCATCCCAAGGGAAGCAGTATTTCCAATCAGTCGGTTGCGCTTCGTGCCATCAACTGGAATTGGATTCTCAACTTTTGGTGTCCACTTCGGTATCCGCTGCCAAACCGTTGAAGGCAGTCGCCCCTGAAAAGGGCTGCTTGGCTAAGGTCTATTCTGACAGCAA
>JBDNHU010000152.1:0-6137 GCA_041688615.1 Mariniblastus sp.
CCGATTTTTCCCCAGTCCCGACGGGACGACAGGTTGTAGCCACGGGCGCAAGCCCGTGGTCGCATTTCACCCCGTGGCTAGCGCGCCGATTTTTCCCCAGTCCCGACGGGACGACAGGTTGTAGCCACGGGCGCAAGCCCATGGTCGCATTTCACCCGTGGTCGGTTGTCAGCTTAATTATTCAGACGATTCTGGATTTTCGGCCGTGTCGGAGATTTTATAAACGAAAGCATTGCCAACCTTTTTGAAATCGATTTGGCCAGCTTGGCGAAGATGAGCCAACTGGCAAGTCGAGAGTTTCAATTGTTTTCGTGCCTGGGCACTGCGAACCCAAGTTTCTTCGTCTGTTTGGTGTGGCTTCAATCTTGGCACGACATGTTCCTTCCAGTAGCTGGCTTTTCCAATGCGTGAACGATCCACGTCACCAAGTGCAATCCATTGGCGAGATCGTTCCTTACTGGCTTCGACATCAAACCCTTGATAGTCATCGTCAACAAACAACCACTTGTGATGGTAGATGTAGGGATCGGACGGATTTGATCGACGTTGAATTCTCGGGAAGAATCCGTGTTTCCCTGCCTTCGTCGGAGCCAGCCATCGGTCGCTCGCTAATCTCTGGCGACCGATGGTGCGCAGAGGTATGGCAGGGCTGCCTTTGTTGGTGGTGCCTGAGGGAGGGAATGTTTACGTGCGACCCACGAGAAAACCGGAAGGACCAAAGATTTCGGGTCGCTGAGGTGGTCTATGAAAATCTCGGCCTATTGATTGTTGTCCATGCCCTCCCAATGAACGCATTTTCATTGGCAGTTTCGCGCTGCAACAATTCACCTATCAAGGATATCAGACTTGCAGTTTTTGCCTGCCTAAAACGTATCGCAGGCTCGATGAAACAACTTACGACCGCGGTAAGAAAACACAATGCTCGGTAATGATCGCAAATGTCCGTTCTGTGAGTTCGATCCTGTGGATACCGTTACTTCTTGGGGATTTGCGATCGCGTTTCGGGATCGGTATCCCGTGGCGGAGCATCACACGTTGGTGGTTCCTCGGAGGCATGTCGTTTCGTTGTTTGCCCTCGACACAATCAAAAAAGGAGAGGTTTGGAAACTTGCCGGCGAAGTTCGACATCGCCTAGCGGATGAATTTGGAGTCGAAGTGTTTACCATCGGCGTAAACGACGGCCTGCTGGCTGGCCAGACCGTTTCGCACGCTCATGTGCATGTGATTCCTCGCGTCGCTGGCGATAGCGGTGACCCACTCGGCAGAATACGATGAGTAATCCCCGACAAAGCTCAATACTGGTAGTTCGTTGGTTACAACTAAATCCCGATTCGCCTTTCTCACCAATCTGCAGCGTTTGCTGTCTGAGGTCTGCTTGACGTAACATACAAATACACATTGCTGTATGGTTTCGTGTCGCCGGCAATTTACGTTTACTCGCCAAAAGTTTCCGAGAGATGAAAAATAGGATCTGTGCGATTCAGGAGCGACGTCAAAATGAATGACAGGAGTTTAAGCCACCGTCCCCGACGCTACTTTAACCTTCCCCAAGTATATCAAATGCAGTCGTTTTTTAGATGTTGAGTTCGGTATCGTTATTACATGGAGGTAACCAATGACATCGCCATTTCTAGAGGTGTCACCTGACGATTGGATTGCGTCCAACGAATGGGCGTTCGCGATTTCAGATGGATTCCCTGTTGCTCCTGGACACTCCCTCGTTGTTACGAAACGGCTTGTCTCCACATGGTTTGATGCAACAGCGGCTGAGCAAGCCGCCATGATGGAACTGGTAAACATTCTTAAACAGAAGTTGGATGAAACGCTTCGTCCTAAGCCGGATGGGTACAACGTTGGCTTTAATGCTGGGACCGCTGCCGGACAGACAGTCGATCATGTCCACATTCACGTGATTCCTCGATACATTGGCGATGTCGTTGATCCGCGAGGTGGTGTTCGTCACGTCATCCCAAGTAAAGCGAACTACCTCAGCCAACCAAAAAAACAGCCTGCCGACGACCCTACCAACACGGGCCCCTACTTGAGCGTTGGCTATCCCGCTTCGCCGCTCTGGGAACATCTGGCCTGGCGGATTGCTGGTGCGAAGTCGGTCGAAGTGCTTGTTTCGTTCGTCCAGTCGTCGGGTTTAGAGGTCATCGAGGAACGACTGTTTGAAGCGTTAGCGAACGAAGCTGTTGTTCGGATTCTGGTCAGTGATTACTTGTACATTTCAGACGCCAGGGCGCTCCGGACATTGCTCGGATGGTGTGATCTGGCGGCCGAAGAATCAGCGTCCCAGCGGTTGCACGTCAAGTTGGTCGAGATTGCGAAAATTCCATCGACTCCTGCGTCGTTTCATCCGAAGGCTTGGCGGATCGTCGAGGAATTCCGTGACTTCATTTCAGTCGGAAGCAGTAACTTATCGAAGCCCGCGTTGTTGACAGGTGTTGAATGGAATCTATTGTCAACAACGAACAACCAGGAATCTTCGCACGCTCAGGTTTCCGAAGAGTTCGACGCCTTATGGCAGGTTGCTTCGACGCTTACCCCTGAACTCGTCTCCTGCTATGCGAAGGCAGCTGAGAAGTACCGCAAAGAGCATTTTGTTCCAGAGAGAGGTAGGGTTGAAGAAGTTCCGACGCCTCGCCTTTGGCAAATAGAAGCGTTGGAGGCTCTGAAGCGAATCCGAGATGCCGGACATCGGCGGGCTCTTGTCGCTGTGGCGACAGGGATGGGGAAAACCTGGCTCGCGGCGTTTGATGCCTGCCAATTCGGCGAGGCAATGGAACGGCGTCCACGAGTTCTATTCATTGCCCACCGAGCTCATATTTTGGCGCAGGCCGAGGCCGTGCTTTCTCGCCTGCTGGATCAACGATTCGCCGAAGGCTCGACGGCCTGGTATATCGGAAACCGCAGCGAGCTTTCCGGGGATCTGGTCGTCGCCTCGGTCCAGAAACTTTCACGCCCCGAGGGACTCCAGCGACTGGCCGAAGAACACTTCGACTACGTGATCATGGACGAAGTACACCATGCCCACGCGCCAAGCTATCGTCGGGTTCTGGCCAAGATCAATTGTGATTTTGCGTTAGGTTTGACCGCCACGCCAGAACGGACGGACGGTGTCGATGTGGCCACCATTTTCGACGATAACTTGGCCTACCACGCCACGATCGGAGACGGCATCGCCGAGGATTCGCTCGTGCCCTTCCACTACGTTGGGATCAAGGATACTGTGGACTTTCGGCAAATCCCTTGGAGGAATGGACGATTTGATGTCGCCGAGTTGGAAGAACAGGTCGCACGCAGCGAACGGATGGATCGACTTTGGCAGGCAATGGAAAGTCATCCGGCTGAGCGAACTCTTGTGTTTTGCTGTTCGCGTCGCCACGCTTTGTTTGCACGCGATTGGCTGCTGTCGAAAGGTGCCTCATCCGCAGCGGTCTTCTCGGGTGATGGGAGTGACAGTTACGGTGAATCGCTCGCGGGGCTTCGAAGCGGCACGCTTCAAACGTTGTGTGTTGTGGACATGTTTAACGAAGGACTCGACATCCCTGCGGTTGATCGAATTGTGATGCTTCGACCGACGGAATCGAAGATCATCTTTCTTCAACAGCTTGGTCGTGGATTACGGGCCAGCGAGGGAAAGTCGCGGCTGTTGGTTCTCGACTTTGTTGGTAACCACCGTGTATTTGCCCAACGAATCGTGCATTTATTGTCCCTACGCTCAGGCACCGAGAAGTGGCAGTCGCTTCGGGACTGGCTTGCGGGCAAACCCGTTGAGCTCCCAGAGGGATGTTTGCTCGATGTCGAGTTGGACGCGAAGGATATGCTGAAGCAGTTCCTTCCCAAAGGCAGAAGTGCTGCGATTGAGGGCTATCGTGCGATTCGCGATGAACTGGGACGTCGGCCGACGGCGATGGAAATTTTCGGCAGAGGGTTCTTGCCTCGCGCGATTTGCGCGGCCGAAGGAAGCTGGTTTGAATTCATCAAGGCCGAGGGAGATCTCGATGCTGCGGAACTCGAGGTTGTCGCTCTTTTCGCTGGCTGGCTGAAGACGCTGGAGACGACAAGTCTTAACAAGTCGTACAAGATGGTAGTTCTAAGAGTGCTGTTGGATTCGGGGGAAATGTTTGCTGGATTCGACTTGCTTGATTTCGCCAAGCAGTGCCGATCGTTCATGCAGCATCACAAGGTTCTTCGTCGTGACCTGGCCGGAGCGAATCATGCGGTAGACCACGACCAAGCGACGGATCAGGAATGGGCAGATTGGTGGATTCGTTGGCCGATTGATCGTTGGCTTGCAGAACAGAATGGGGAAGTTTGGTTTGCGAGAAGCGGTGACTCGTTTCAATCAACCATCGATTGTCCTGACCACTTAAAGCCAGCGTTGGAATCATTGACCGAAGAACTCATTGATTGGCGACTTGCTGCGTATACTCGGAACCGCCGACTTACCGCGACGGCCGATGGTGATCTGAGATTCAAAGGCAAAGTTTCGCACTCCGGTGGACGCCCGATTCTGTTCCTTCCAGAGAAGTCGAAGATGCCAAGCCGCCCGGTCGGACCAACACTGATGCGACTACCAGGTGGCGAAGAGTGGGAGTTCAAAATGGTGAAGGTCGCCTGCAACATTGCATCGCCGATGGGTGAGAAAGCCAACCACTTGGGACCGTTGCTGCAAGAGTGGTTCGGTCCCAATGCCGGTTTGCCAGGTACTGATTTTCATGTGCAATTTACTAACGAGAACGGACAATGGCATGTAGCGCCATGTCACGTCGATGGGTCGACGGGTTCCAAGCCGATCAAGCAGGTCGAGATCGAGACTCCCTTTGTCGTGTCGGACGTGCCCAGTGCCGCAAAGTTCAACACACATGCACCGGTCTACGATCTTTCAATAGCTGCTGGTGATTGGGGGCCAGAGGGAGTTCCGACCGATATTGGTTGGATTGCTGTGCCCAATCGAGTGCTCACAAGCGGGATGTTCGCCGCTCGCGTCACCGGGCACTCGATGGAGCCAAAGATCCCGAGCGAGTCGTGGTGTCTGTTCCGCCCAAATCCAGCGGGTTCACGCGAGGGCAAGCTATTGCTTGTTCAGGTCAATACGCATGTGGATCCAGAAGATGGTGGCCGATACACGATCAAACGCTATCACTCCACCAAACAGCTCACCGAGGATGGCTGGGAACATGCAACCATTGAACTCCAACCGCTCAACAAAGCTTACGAAATCATTCATGTCTTACCTGAGCAAGCAGACGACTTGCGAGTCATCGGAGAATTTGTGTGCTTGATCGATGCGGACAGGTCCGCCTGAGTGTCGAGTGTCAGTATCGCGGGATGTATTGGAGAGCCGGGATTTATGAAGCGTTGGAAGATCGCTTGAAGAGTGCCCAGTTTGGGATACAAGAAGAGGCGCTTACGACTCGTCGTGATGAGGAACGCCGTCGCAACGATGCGATGGAAGATCCGCGCGAGTTGCACGTGATACAACCAACGTTTTTTTCAATGGAAGAGGAAGTCGAGGACGCTGAAGTATGATTCTTAATCATTTGACATTGCACAACTTCTGCGTCTATCGCGGTGAGCGATCGGCTGGCTGTGGGGTCAGGTGAGATCGGGAGATTTTTTGGGGGGACGGTTTAGGCACGTCCGCGTAGCATGCCGTGCCAATAGAGGGCGGGTAGGCCAAACTTTTTAAGGATGAACATGCTGAAGCGTTCCTTGGATTGGTCGAAAGGGAAGGTCTCGGCGGGTTGTCCGCTGTAATCAAATTCGGCCAAAATTAGCGAATCATAGCCGGTGACCAAGGGGCATGATGTGTAGCCGTCGTAGCTGGCGGTTGCTGGCTGCTGGTTCATTGTTGCCAACAGGTTGCTGACCAAGACGGGTGCTTGCTTGCGGATCGCGGCGCCGGTTTTGGAAGTCGGTAGACTGGACGCGTCGCCTAGGGCATAGACGTTGGCAAAGCGATTATGTTGTAGCGAGTATTTATCGACATCGACCCAGCCCTCGTCGCCGGCCAGTTCGCTTTTGGCGACAAATTCTGGGGCACTCATGGGCGGTGTGATGTGGATCATGTCGTACTTGATGATCATCTCTTCTTGGGTATCCATGTGGCGATAGATGGCCTCTTTGGA
>JBDNHU010000153.1:0-7113 GCA_041688615.1 Mariniblastus sp.
CGCACTGCGCCGTTCAAGCCAGAAGATTTTGGTGTTCCCCCCGATGCCTTTCGAGGCTTTCGTGGCGAACTAGTCGGGAAGGTGGTCGAGGCAATCGGATACGAAGTGTTGTTGGAAGTGGCGGAAGTCAAAGCAGCCGATGGCAGCCGAGCGAAAGACGCGAGCACCATTCAGGGCAAACGCATTCGTATCTCCGGGTTCTACGATGAACACCGCGACACGTTCGCTGACTTGCATGAAGGGGACATGATCCGTGTCGGCGTTGTTCATTCAAACGTCAGTCAGGACGCATTGGAAGTCACTGACATTTTGCAAAAGATCGAGGACTGAGTTATGAAGTCAATCACGTCCATTGTTATCATCCTTGTTGCACTCATGGACGCTTCGTTCGCGGACGAAACCACGCCGTCAGCCGCAAAGCGATTCGCAAGCGTGAACACACAGGAGACGCCCGATTTCCAAAAGCACGTCGTGCCGCTGCTTGGACGCTTGGGCTGCAACGCTGCGAAATGTCACGGTTCGTTTCAGGGGCAAGGTGGCCTTCAGTTGTCGCTGTTTGGATTCGATTTTCGATCGGATCAAGCTGCTTTGACTGGGGAAGCGGAGCCTGAGGAAGGCAATCGTGTGAATCCTCTCAAACCGCATGAAAGCCTGATCTTGCTCAAACCAACGGAGCAAACGGATCACGAAGGGGGCAAGCGATTTGAAATAGATTCCTGGGAATATCAACTGCTGGCGAGTTGGATTGAGTCGGGCGCAAAAGGTACCAAGGACGTGAAAGACGTCCAGACGACGTCCCAACCGGTCGCATCGTCAGCTAATCAAATCACAGCCCAGGGCCTCGAATTCTTCAATGGGAAAATTCGACCTTTGCTGGAAAACAACTGCTTTGAATGCCACGCCGGCAACAATCGAAAAGGGAGCCTGCAGCTTGATGCTCGCGCTCGAGTTTTGGCAGGCGGCGACTCTGGAGCAGCGATTGTTCCCGGAGAACCGGAAAAGAGTTTGCTGATACAAGCCGTCCGCTTCAACAGCGAAGACCTGCAAATGCCGCCTGCCGGAAAACTCGCCCCGCAGGAAATCGCGGACCTTGAAGAATGGATACAAATCGGTGCACCGTGGCCAGATCGTTACGACGCGAATGCGGCCGGTGATACCGATCAGGTACTCGCCAAACTTCACTACGAACCTGTCGAAGTCTTGTTTGAAAACTCGGGAGAAACGACGGAGCTAAAGATCGTCGCCGAGTGGGAGAACGGCGTCCGAGAAGACGTGACGTGCCTGACTCGATTTCAAACCAACAACGACGCAATCGTCACTGTCGACGGCGACGGCCTTGCCACGTCCATCGGTGAAGGCGACACGCACATTGTCGCTTTTTACGACAACGGCGTTGCCGCGATTCCAGTGCTCAGACCCGTGTCGCCAAGAACTTTGCAGAAGATACGAGATGTCCGTGCATCCAATAGCAACCATCCGATCGACCGTTTCGTGAACGCAAAGCTCGCGAAATTGGGACTTGTTTCTTCGGCTGTTTGTACGGACGCTGAATTTCTTCGTCGATTGAGTATCGACCTGACGGGAACTCTGCCCACACCTGACGAAGTCACTGCGTTCCTTGCCGACCCATCGAACAACAAACGCCTACGCAAGATCGACGAACTACTAGAACGACCAGCCTACGCGGCGTGGTGGACGAACAAACTCTGCGACTTCACCGGCTGCAATCCAAAATCCATTAGCAGCGTGTTGGAGATGGCTTCTGAAGATGGCTACGTGAAGGCATCTGAGTGGTACGACTGGATTTACGAGCGTGTCGCCAGCAACGAATCGTATGCCAACATCGTGGAAGGAATCATGCTGGCTGATTTGTCAGGTCGCGGAGATGGTATGCCGTATTTCTGGACGCGACAAAGCCTGGAAGAGCCAAAGGATACGGCCATGTCGGTGGCGCATGCGTTTCTGGGAATCCAAATGCAATGCGCTGAATGCCACAAGCACCCGTTCGACAAATGGACGCAGGCCGACTTCAACGACTTTTCGCGGTTCTTTGATTCAGTGACGACAACGAAGCGGACGTCCTCTGTAACTGAACCGCAACAACTGAGTCTGTTGCGAAGCCAAGTGATTCGTTTGGAACCGGGCGATGATCCGCGCAAGCCGATCATGGACTGGATGCGAGACTCGACAAATCCTTGGTTTGCAAAAGCGTTCGTCAATCGTGTCTGGGCGGGTTACTTCCATGCTGGCATCGTCGATCCGCCCGACCAATTCACGCCTGCGAATCCACCGAGCAACGCGCCGCTGCTCAATTGGATTGCCAGCGGCTTCATCGAAAACAACTACGACATGAAGTGGCTGCATCGACAGATAACGTCCAGTGAAACCTACCAACGCGGTTGGCAACCCAACGAAACAAACCGCCACGACCGCCGCAACTTTAGCCGAGCCATCCCGCGCCGCATCCCCGCTGAAGTCGTGTACGACGCGATGAAACAGGTGACGGCTGCCACCGATCAACAGGACGCGGTTCGCACGAATCTCCAGCGACGCGCCTCCGGGCACTTGTCGATGCGCATGGCCGGCACGCACGCAATGAAGGTTTTCGGAAAGCCGGATCGCTCGATCAACTGTGACTGCGAACGCGTCAACGAACCGACTTTGCTGCAAGCCATTTTCACGCAGAACGACCCGATCGTCCGCATGCGAATCGCCGACAGCGGCTGGATCATTGAACTTGAAGACGCGGAAGTAGCAGGTGAGCAACTGGACCGAGCCGATTTGATAAATCAAGTTTGGTTGCGAACGGTCGGACGCGGGCCCGGCGAAGAAGAACAGCGACGGGCGACGGAGCATCTCGCATCAGCCAGTTCGGTTGCCGAGGGCGTTGCCGACCTAATGTGGGCGATGTTGAACACCAAAGAATTTTTACTTAACCACTGAGGTCGCGATGAAACACATGACACGCCGCCAACTTCTGAAAGTTGGTGCGATTGGCACGGGCCTGTCACTGGCGCAATACCTGCGACTCCAAGCGGCCGAAAACGGACCTGCGGAAAAGCGTTCCGCGATCTTCATCTTTATGGAAGGCGCTCCGTCGCATCTCGATACCTTTGACCTCAAGCCTGATGCTCCGGCTGAGGTGCGCGGCGAGTTCAAGCCGATTTCGACCACGGTTGCCGGCATCCAAATCTGCGAGCATCTGCCGATGTTGGCTCGGCGAGCCGACAAGTTTGCTGTCCTCCGAGGTATCACTCACAACGTGGCCGATCACGGCCTCGCCAAGAAATACTTGTTGACCGGAAACAAGGCTTCGCAGACGGTCAGCTATCCAGAATACGGCAGCGTCGCGAGTCACGAGTTCCCATCGTCGCCCAATTTGCCAACGTATGTGTCGATCGACGAGTCGTTCGTTGGCCCGGGTTATCTCGGTTCTCGCTACAGTCCGTTGACGGCCAGCAAGCCACAACATGCTGTTCCTTACACGGTCCGTGGCGTTTCGCTCGAAGACGGCTTGACCGTCGAAAAATATGCTTCGCAAAAGAGACTCTTAGACGATCTCGACACGGCCTTTCGCGGGTTCGAGGACCTGGACGATCAAGTTCGCGGAATGGACCGCTTTGCGCAGCAAGCCTTCAATATTATCAGCTCGCCACAAACACGCGCCGCATTCGATCTCTCAAAAGAGAAGCCCGCTGAAAACGATCGCTTCGGGAAACACGAGTTCGGGCAATCGCTATTATTGGCCGCGCGACTGATCGAAGCCGGAGTGCACTTTGTCACCGTCCGATTGCGTCCCGCCGATTTTGACTTCGATACGCATACCGATAACTTTCCTCGACTCCGAACACTGCTCCCACCCTTCGACCGCGGACTTGCAGCCTTGCTGGACCGACTCGACGAACGCGGGCTGCTTGGATCGACCGCGATCATGGCCGCCGGTGAATTCGGTCGAACTCCCAAAATCAACAAGGACGGCGGACGAGACCATTGGGCTCGGGCGATGTGCGCAGTCATGGCGGGTGGAGACGTCAAAGGCGGTCAAGCGATCGGCGAAACCGATGCAACCGCTGCCGAGCCAATCGATTCGGGTTTCACACCGGACGATTTAGCGGCATCGTTCTACAGGAATATTGGCATCGACCCATTAACCGAATTCCATTCCAACGTCGGCCGGCCAATCACTTTGGTTCGCGACGGCGCGCCGATTGCAAACCTCTTCTGAGCGGGACAGCGCTGGAGATGCTGCAGGCGAGTAGTAATCACGGCTTGCTGTTGGCATTTTTCATTCATTGACGATGCACAAATGCGAGGTGGATACGACAGCCAGACGCCCAGTGCGGCCTCCTTCACAGCTGACGACCAGGGGCAAAACTGCCAATAGGTGCTCAGGTGAGTGAAGCGAAGGTTCGCGAATGGTGGCCTAGCACACAACGGCAAGCATATCGTCGGAAACTCCAAGGGTGCAGTGCTGCTCGTAAATGGGTTTGGCCAATCCACAGCCGCATGAAACGATTGGCGAATGACGTAGGACGAGGCTTCCCGTTCAATCAAATCCTTGGCAATAAGCGAATCCGCCGCACGCTGCGGGTTGGATGTATTGCGCAGACCGTGTTGTCGTGTGAAATCCAACGAGGAGAGTTCTCCCGGCCGAATTACGCAACATTCGTTATGCGCGATGCGCAATTGCGATTGCAAGCCCGACCAAAGCAGCGTCCAGACAAGTCCAGTTGGACGGCCAGCAGAGCAACGCCGGGGACAATCAAAACAACCCGCACGGTTGCTCTCATTGGCTCGCGGAATGAAGCTCCTACCGCGACTCGAAGATATTCTTCCCGTCCAACCAGGTCGACAGTACTTGTGTTTCGCGGATCTGATCATCGCTGCATGCCAACAGGTCCTTGTCGATGATAATGAAGTCGGCGCGCTTGCCCGATTCGAGTGATCCGATTTCCTGTTCAGCTCGCATCATCCAAGCATTATTGATCGTATAAAAGCGAATCATTTGCTCGCGTGTCAGCGCCTGTTCGGGATGGATTGGCTGATCGTGCCAGCGAGCCTTCCGGGTGACGGCAATCCACATACCAAGAAACGGATTGTAAGGATTGACGCTACGCAGCGACCCGATCTTTTGCATGTGGTCACTGCCGCCACCGGCCTTGACGCCGGCATCAAACAGACTGCGTAGCGGAATAAAGTACTTCAAACGTTGTTCACCAAACTGAGCGACCAAAGTGCGGGCGTCCAAAAACAACCAAGCGGGTTGCAGGTCAACTCCAATCCCGACCTTTGCCGCACCTTCAATGGCCTCTTTGCTCATAAAACTGGAATGAGTCAATGTCGAACGCGTTGGGCCAACCGGAATCTCCTGGTTCACTTTTTCATAAGCACTCACCAGCGTATCGACGGCGGCGTCGCCTTGACAATGCGCCGTGAACGCAAGGTTTCGTTTGACACAGGCGCGGACAAGTTCTTCAACTCGCTGCTCATCGATGTATTGCATACCACGGTAGCGAGAGTCCTCGATGCCATAGATTGTGCTGATGCCCCAGGGTTGATTAAAGAAGGCACTGCCGGTCAACATGCCGCCGTCTTCAAAAACTTTGACGCCAATCACCCCCAGCCTCGGATCCGGCTTGGCAAAATAGGGATCGGAAACAATCGCATCCAGTTTCTGTTCAATTTCCGCTATGTCGCCTTGCGGACTCAAACTGCGTGACAGCCGCACGCGAATCTGCAAACGATTCGCCTTCAGCAGTCGGCCGTACTGCGATCGTGCAGAATCGCTGCAATTACGATCGATGATGCCGGTAATGCCCCATCGTCCATAGTCTTCTAACAGCATCACGAGTCGATCGTCACGATCGGACTCAGTTAGTTTTCTTGCGGATGGATCAGGCTTTGACTTAAAGACCGCTGAGGCTTGACGTAAGAGGCCGGTCGGCTCGCCCGTGGCCAGATCAACCATCACATTGTTGGGATGTTTGGCCGCGAATGCTTTGTCAATGCCGTTTTCTTTTAGACCCAGCGAGTTTGTGCTCCCGTCGGGTCCGGTCCGGAACGAGACGGGATGTTCGGGAGCTGCCGAATCCAATTCCGCTCGGGTGGGATATCGTTGCTCTCGAAGTCGCGTGATGAAGACCTGAGACAAGTGAATCCATTCCCCATTGGGGAGCACTTTGGCTCGCCCGCGAACATAATCCAAAACATCCGCGATCGAATCCATCTGCGGGATTTCGTGATCGGCTTCATACGTGCTTGCATTGCCCGGATGGACATGCGAGTCAATCAATCCCGGCAATACCATCTGGCCCTTCAATTCGACGATCCGAGTTTTTGGCCCGATCTTGGATTCGATTTCCGCTGCAGTCCCGGTGGCCACGATGCGTCCGTCATGAATCGCCATCGCGTCGACGATTTGGAAATCGGCGTCAACGGTAACGATCTTGCCGCCCCGCACCACAAGGTCGGCGTCCTGAGCAAACGCAACCGTTGAAGCGAGAAGAAACAACGTCGTGGCGGCAAGTCTCATGATTGGGCTCTCTGGATCGTGTCGGGCTAGTCGAAAATATTTAGTCGGGTAATCGCTAAATTGTAGTACATTTTACCGGTTAGATGACCACTCTGAATGGAGCATGGATGAGCCAGATGGCTCGTCAGTTAACCAATTCTTATCGGTGAAACGGCGATAAGTAAAGCCGTTCGGTATTATCTTACTCATTGTCATGAGCGCGAGTCCGAAGATCGCGATCACTTTCAGCACTCGCCGAAGTACGTTGTGCCGGATCAGCGACAGAGCGACAAGCACACCGAAGCCCGCCCAAACGACGACCGACGACCGACGACCGACGAGCCATTTCGACGCGGATACAATGCGTGAAGTACATTCGCGCCGTGCCCCATCCGCGGTTTCCTGATTCGGCGTTGGCCCGTTCGATCAATTGCTCGTCGGTTAGCTTGGCAAGCTGAGCTGCCCTGGGCAGTAGGAAAGTTGGCGTTGACCGTTTGATCTGTGACATGTGAAGATTCGATTTTGGGGAGTGATTTATTGCGCAAGATCTGACAGGGAGGTTGGAGATGGAAACAGGATTGGGCGACAAGGTGTATCGGCTA